>JBJEOE010000077.1:0-38813 GCA_051880555.1 Acutalibacteraceae bacterium | reverse complement strand
CCTCGTCGGAATCCTCGTCCTTACCCTCCTCGTAAAGAACGGTAAAACCGTCAAATTTTACCGAATAACCGCTCGCTTTAAATAGGTAATCCCCCGCGGTTATATTAACATTTACTGTGTTCTGGACGCATACCGCCATTAACGAAGCCAAAAAGCGTTCCCAGATAAGCTTGTAAAGCTTGTACTGCTCGGCGGTAAGCGAATCCTTTACAGTATCGGGCGAAAGTGTGACAGAGGTTGGTCTGATAGCCTCGTGCGCGTCCTGAGCGCCGCTTTTGGTTTTAAAATAGCGCGGCTTTTCGGGGAGATAATTTTCACCGAAACGACCCGCGATATACTTATTAGCGGCAGCTCTCGCCTCCTCTGAAATACGAAGCGAATCGGTACGCATATAGGTAATAAGACCCGTTGTGCCGACTCCCGGAATATCAACGCCCTCGTAAAGCTGTTGGGCGATACGCATCGTGCGCTGACCGGTAAAGCCTAATTTGCGGGACGCCTCCTGCTGAAGCGTAGAGGTGATAAAGGGCGGGGCGGGTTGCTTTTTGCGGATACCCTTTTTAAGCTCGGAAACAACATATTCCGCGCCCTTTAAGGCGGAAACGATTTTTCCCGCTTCCTCCTCATTAGGTATAATATCTATCTTTTTGCCGTCAGAGAAGCCGTAAAGCTTTGCGGAAAAGCTTTTTCTTGCGGCTAAAAGCTTAGCGTCAACCGACCAGTATTCCTCGGCGTTAAATTTTTCAATCTCCCGCTCCCGCTCTACAATAAGGCGCAAAGCGACCGTCTGAACACGTCCCGCCGAAAGCCCGCTTTTAACCTTTTTCCAAAGAAACGGACTTAATTTATAACCCACAATTCGGTCAAGTACACGCCTTGCCTGCTGTGCGTCCACAAGGTCGAGATTAATTTTATGCGGCTCCTTAATACCCGCCTTAACGCCCGACTCGGTAATCTCATTAAAGGCAACGCGGTTACACTCGTTCATATCGAGAGCCAATATCTGCGCTAAGTGCCAGGAAATCGCCTCTCCCTCTCTATCAGGGTCGGTTGCGAGGAGTACTTGTTCGCTGTTAGCGGCGGCGGTTTTAAGGGATTTAATCAAATCCTTCTTGTCGGTCATATTAACATATTGAGGTTTAAAATCGTGTTCTATATCGACGCCGAGCTTGGATTTCGGCAAATCGCGCACATGACCCATTGAAGCCATAACCTCATAGCCTGAACCTAAATATTTCTTTATGCTTTTTACCTTTGTCGGTGACTCAACAATTACAAGCTTAGACATTTCATTCCTCCGATTAGATATTTTCGGTAACTTCATAGCGACCGCCCGGCAGAGCACGAATTAAAAATTCAATCTCCAGCTCGGTAAGCGCCGCAAGTATTTCGGACGAGCTTAAACCCGTTCCGCTGATTTCATCAGGATAAAATTTATGCTTATCTAAATGATTATATACTATTTTCGCCTCTTTGGAAAGAGTTTCATTTGATAAATTTTTGTAAACTTTCTTCTTTTCGGTATTTTTTACCGTTTTTTGGGGCTTTTCATAGGCTTTTTTAATATCGATTTTATCAGCAAAGCGCGGTATATATTCATTAAAAATATCAGAGACATCTAAAAGCGGTCTTGCTCCGTCTCTAAACAAAGCGTTAGAGCCTTCATATTCCTCCGCCGTGGGCGAGCCCGGGATTACAAACACGTCCCTGCCCTGCTCTAAGGCGTGGTTGGCGGTAATAAGCGCGCCGCTTTTCCGAGGAGCCTCAACAACCACCGTACCTAAAGAAAGCGCCGCCATTATGCGGTTTCTTACGGGAAAGCTAAACCGAGTAACCCCCGCTTTGGGCGGATGCTCGCTTATAATACAGCCATGCTCTGCAACATGACTTCTCAAAGCCGCGTTTTGGGGCAAATATCCGCTTTCTATTCCACAGCCCATAACAAGCGCGGTTTTTCCGCCCGCTTTGAGCGCGCCTAAATGGGCGTAATAATCACTGCCCACAGCGCCGCCGCTTACCACCGTCATACCCGATTTTGCAAGACGGTAGCTGAGCGAATACGCCGCCTTTTTGCCGTAGTCGCTTACCTTTCGCGGACCTACAATGCAGATTGCGGGAGTATTGTCAAAATCGGGCATTTCACCCTTTACATAAAGCACAATAGGCGGATTATCGATAACCGTCAGGCAATAAGGATACCTTTTATCGCCGAACAGCACAGTATCAATCCCGTATTTTCTGCAGTCGTCAATAATGCTTTTAGCGGTGTCGATTTTAGTATCTTCAAGCCGCTTTAAATCCTTTGGGGTAAAAATTTTAGCCGACTGCTGCTCTAAAGGACATGCTTTATAGATTTTTTCCGCGTTGCCGAAATGCTTTAGCGCCCTTGCCGCCCTAATATTTCCCGCGCCGAGAGCCGTTTGAAGCCATATAAAATATTCGGTCATTTCATCATTTCCCAAATTGCTATAGCCGCCGCTGCCGCCGCGTTTAAGGATTCCGCCCTACCCCGCATAGGTATAGTGACTTTTTTATCCGCCGCCGCTTTGGTTTCACCTGTGATTCCGTTTGCCTCATTACCTATTATAACAACCGAGCCGTCGCAAAATTCCTGTTCTATAATGCTTTCGGCGTTTTTATCCACCACACAGGCGAAGCTTTTAAGTCCCGTGTTACTTATTTCCTCGGAAAAGCTTTCAAAAATAAAGACGGGCACTCTAAGCAACGTTCCCATAGAGGCTCTTAAGGCTTTGGGCGAATAAGGGTCGCACCCGTCAGACGACAGAATAAGTCCGTCGGCTCCCAAAGCTTCTGCGGTACGAGAGACCGCGCCGAGGTTTGCGGGATCGGCGACGTTTTCAAGCGCGACATATCTGCCCTGAGGGTTTACTTCAGAGCTTTTTCGGTCTAAAATTTTGCAGACCGCTATAATCCCCTGCGGGCTTTTGGTGTCGCTTATTTTTAAAAACAAAGAATCTGGGATTTTATAACATTCCGCCGAATTGCGGGCAAACAATTCGGCGGTATCGCCCTGCTTTAACAGCGCGGTTTCAGAGACAATTAACTTATCAAACCTGATTGAGTTCTCCATCGCGTCAAGGCATATGCGAAGCCCCTCCAGCACAAAAAGACCGCTTTCGCGCCTTTTTTTAGCCGATGTCTGGAGAAAAGAAACAAGCTTGATAAGTGAATTTTCTCTGCTTGTGACAGACTTAAAATCCGACATTGCAATCCCCCTTAAAAACACAAGAAAAATTCGCCCGAGATTTTAACCCCGGGCGAAAAAATTACTTTTCGAGAGCCTTGTTTGCGGCTTTTACAAGTGTTGTAAAGCCTGCGGCGTCGTTTACCGCAAGGTCGGCGAGCATTTTACGGTTAATCTGTATTCCGGCCTTGTTAAGACCGTTGATGAAGGTAGAATAATTGATACCGTTCATCTTGCAGGCGGCGGAAATACGGGTAATCCAAAGGCGACGGAAATCGCGCTTTTTCTGTCTGCGGCCGATATATGCGTAGTTGCCGCTCTTCATTACGGCTTCTTTCGCGGTTTTAAAAAGCTTTGACTTAGCGCCGAAATAGCCCTTAGCAAGCTTTAAAGTCTTTTTTCTTCTTTTGCGTGTTGCCAACGCACCCTTAACACGTGCCATATCTGATAACCTCCACTTTCAAGCTAATCCTTATTTATAAGGAATCATTTTCTTTACCTTTGCTACATTTGTAACATCGGCGGTAACGGTCTTGCGAAGATTTCTCTTGCGCTTGGTTGTCTTCTTGTTGAGAATGTGCGACTTGAAAGCATGAGCGCGTTTAACCTTGCCGGTTTTAGTGAGCTTAAAGCGCTTTTTTGCGCCGCTGTGTGTTTTGATCTTAGGCATTATAAATCCTCCCTAATTATATTCAACTGCAATTATTTGCCTGTTTTCGGAGCTAAAAACATAATCATATTTCTGCCTTCCATTTTAGCAGCCTTTTCAACCGTGCAGTGATCCGCACAGTATTCCGCAAAGCGTTTCATGGTGTCAATACCGATTTCCGGGTGACCGAGCTCCCTACCCCTGAAGCGGATAGAGACCTTGACCTTGTCTCCGTCATCAAGAAAACGGATGGCGTGTCTGCCCTTTGTTTCAAAATCATGAACGTCAATACTAAGTCCTAAGCGGATTTCCTTAATTTCAACCGTCTTCTGATTCTTTTTGGCTTCCTTTTCACGCTTAGCCTGCTCGAAACGGTATTTGCCGTAATCCATTATTTTGCATACAGGCGGTTCGGCGTTGGGTGAAATACAAACCAAATCAAGATCCGCCCCATATGCCGCCTCCAAAGCCTTGGCGACAGGCATAATCCCGAGCTGGGAACCGTCAGACCCGATTGTACGGACTTCCTTGAATTTAATATTTTCGTTTACGGAAAGCTCTTTGCTGCTAATATTGATGCACCTCCAAAATTCGTTTGCAGCCCGATTCGCAGTTTTCTGCAAATCAAAAGCGCGGACGCCAAAACGTCCGCGCATAAAAATACTAAGGAATACTTTGTATTTCTATTGACCCTTTAAGACGAAACTCGAAAGGGTGAGGACGACAGGCGTTCTGCTTCATTGTGTCTTTATTTTACCACAAATTTTCATTTTGTCAAGCATTTTTTAAAACTAATTCTCTAAAGCCGACAAAAGCTCGTTTATGCGGTCGGTTTTCTCCCACGAAATGTCAAGGTCTGTTCTGCCCATATGACCGTAAGCAGAGAGCTGTCTGTAAATCGGCTTGCGCAAATCAAGCGCGTCAATTATAGCGGAAGGTCTTAAATCAAATACCTTTTTAACCGCTTCGGCGATTTTTTCGTCGTCGTATTTGCCCGTACCAAAGGTATCCACCATTACCGAAACGGGGCGCGCCACGCCTATCGCGTAGGCCAACTGCACCTCGCACTTTGAAGCAATTTTAGCCGCTACAATATTTTTAGCGATATAACGCGCGGCATAGGCGGCGCTGCGGTCAACCTTTGTCGGGTCCTTGCCCGAAAAAGCTCCGCCGCCGTGACGGGCAAAACCGCCGTAGGTATCGACTATTATTTTGCGCCCCGTAAGTCCTGTGTCCCCCTGCGGGCCGCCCACAACAAATCTTCCCGTTGGGTTTATGTAAACCTTTGTGTTGTTATCAAACAGCTCGGCGGGAACCGTAGGCTTAATTACCTTCTCTAAAATATCGGCGCGGAGCGTTTCCAAATCAACCTCGGCGCTGTGCTGTGAAGAAACCACAACTGCGTCTATTCTAACAGGCTTGCCATCGTCATATTCCACGGTTACCTGAGTTTTGCCGTCGGGGCGAAGATAGTTAAGCTCTCCGCTCTTTCTTACCTCGGTAAGCCGTTTTGCCATTTTGTGGGCAAGTGAAATCGGCAGGGGCATTAATTCGGGCGTTTCGTCACAGGCATAGCCGAACATCATTCCCTGGTCGCCCGCGCCGTTAAGATTGTACCTGTCCTCTTCCCCGTCCTTAAATTCAAGGGAATTATCAACCCCCATAGCAATATCGGGCGACTGCTTATCGATAGCCGTCATAACCGCACAGGTGTTGCCGTCAAAGCCCGCTTCCGGGCTGTTATAGCCTATTTCGCAGACCACGTCCCGCGCAAGCTGCGGAATATCGATATGGCAATCGGTTGAAATTTCGCCCATAACCGTGATACTTCCCGTGGTGCAAAAGGTCTCGCAGGCGACGCGGGCGTCGGGATCATTTTTAAGAATCTCGTCCAGTACAGCGTCCGAAATGCGGTCACAGACCTTATCGGGATGTCCCTCGGTGACCGATTCGGACGTAAAAAGCATTTTTGACATTTTAAATTCCTCCGTTTTCTATGTCCTAAAAGCAAGAAAAAACCGCTCCGAAAACGAAGCGGCATAAAACCTCATCTTTCGGATAATCCGTCGGAATTAGCACCTTGATAAAACCATCAGGTTGCCGGGCATCACAGGGCCGATTCCCTCCGCCACTCTTGATAAGGACATATTAATTTTTATATATTTATTGTAACACATAATTTCCGTTTGTCAACAAGAAATTTTAACCGTTCTGTTTTTTTAGTCCGTACTTTAAAATCGGGGAAATTCTTTTATAAACCGCGAAGCAAACGCCTGCGTCGATTATACCCTTAATAAATGTAAAGGGAAGATTGAAGATTAAAAGGCATTTTAGAAGGTTGTCAGATGCGGGCAGTATAGCCTGATACATTCCGATAATCGCCTCCATTGGCATACCGTAAAGCACAACATAGGCGGGATATACGACAAAGTAGTTTGTAACCACGCTTACCGCCGCCATTGCAAAGGAGCCGACCAAAGCTCCGAAAAATGCGCCCTTGCGGTTTTTGTGTTTCATATAGATAAGACCCGCCACGCCCGTGAAAACCGCTCCCAAAAGGAAGTTTGAAAGCTCGCCCACGCCCGCCGAGGTGGTGACGAAAAGGTGTAAAAGATTTTTAATAAGGCAGACTAATATTCCGTACTGCGGACCAAAGGCAAAGGCGCTGATTATAGCGGGAATTTCCGAAAAATCAAGCTTGATAAAGGATGGAATGATAAAGGGCAGCGGAAATTCCAGAAGCATAAGTACAAATCCGACCGCTCCCATAACCGCGCTCACCGCAATACCTCTGATTAAATTTTGCCTTTTCATTTTACATTTTCCTTTCTTTTTTCAGGGGAATTAAAAGAAAAAGAAGAAACGCCCCCACGAAAGTGAGGGCGAAAAATGCAAATACATATACATTCTTCTTTCATCCGGACTGTAGTCATTGAAAAGTCGAACCCGACAAGCCTGACAATGTAAATTTTGTGTTATCAGTTTATCTTGTCTCTTGAAAGGCATCAGCCTTTCGGCGTTTCGTGACTTCCTGACAACAAAAAATTTTTCATTGGCAGGTCGTGCCGAGTTTCTGCCACCGAGTTTTCCATTCGGCGAAGCGTGAATTTGCAGGAATACTGACGTATTTCAAAAATGAACGCAAAGCCGTAATATAAAAATCGGTGTGCGAAACCTTATCGTGTTCGACTCTTCAATGACTTAACCGTCGGCTTCGGAGTTTCACCGAATCAGCCAAAAAGGCTCGCGGGCTTTACCGCCGGTGGGGAATCACACCCCGCCCTGAAGATTATGTTAATATAATATTACCAAATACTCTATTTGTCAATAGAAATATGAAAACTATTCCTTTGAATTTTTAAGCGAGTCTCGGATCTCGCGCAGGAGCAGTACCTCTTCGCTGGGTTCTGCGGGCTTTGCCTCCCCGGCAACCTCCTCTTTTTTGCGCTTAAAGGCGTTCATTCCCTTAATAACAAGGAAAATAACCATCGCTATAAGCAGGAAATTAACCACGCACTGGATAAAGTTTCCGTAACCGATTGCCGCCTCCTCGGTGGTTTCGGTTGCCTCACGGATAACTAATCTCAGCGAAGTGAAATCAATTCCTCCGAAAAGCACGCCGATTGCGGGCATTATAATATCGTTTACAAGGGAGGTTACGATAGCCGTAAACGCACTGCCCATTACAACGCCGACCGCAAGATCGATTACGTTTCCTCTTGAGATAAACTCCTTAAATTCTGCTATGATTCCTTTTTTCTTTGCCATTTTTTATTTCTCCTTTACTTCATATTTCAGAAACACAAGATTTCCTTTTTCTGACTGCCGCACAGAACTTTTTCCAAAACGTCGCCCACCGCTTTTGCCATACAGGCAAAGCCCCAGTCGTTCGGGTGACAGTTATCGACCGTTCCGTTGTCAATCGCGTCCGCCATCAGCGTTTTTCCGTCAATAATATAAACGTTTGCGTCGCCTGTGGCTACTGCGTTATCATAGGTTGCCTTGACGATTTCAAAACGTCGTTTCTCGTCGTCCGTAAGATAGTATTTCGGCCGCGGCAATAAAATAACAGGGGTCTCAGGCTGCGCGTGCCTTACGGTTTTAAACATTTGCTCATGCGTTTTCTGAAGGTGCTCCGCTGTCGGCGCATTGTGGTCATAATCATAAACGAACGCCGACATATCAAGTCCCGCAATGTAATCCGCCATCACCTGCTCGCCCTTTGCGTTCCCCGAAAATCCCAAATTTATAAAATCGCAGCTCAGCCTGCGGGAAATTATGCTCTGGTATGCGTTTCCGGGTCTTGATGAACAGCCCCCCTGAGTAATTGAAGAGCCGTAGTAAACCACGGGCTTTGTAATTCTATACCCGTCGGATTTTTCCAAACAGCAACCGCTGTCAATACCTATCAGCAATTGAGAAAGCGTACTGTATGTAGGTAAAAAAATTGTTATTTCACGCATCTGCCCGCCTGATAATACCGCCGTTGCCTCGAAGCCATCGGTTATGTCAAACGGTGGAACAAAAGTTCCGGCATACCTTTCTTCTCCGCCGCAATTAACATAAAAATCAAGCCCGGCGGAGCCTGTCAAAGGGAAATGAGGCATTTTGCCTATACTGTTCATTTTGACAATCACGGAAATATGCTCGCTGTCGGTTTTAAACCGCACTCTGCCGCCCGCGGCATTCGCACTTAAACTGTATACTCCGTCGCTAACGAGCCTTGCCGTACTTTCAGGCATACGTCTGTAACAGCCGTTTTCCTTAAAAACACCGTATATCCTAAACGGCTCGTCATCAATAGAATAAAAGCTCATTCCCGACTTTTCGATTGCCGGCTTCACCGCAAAATTCGGATCAAGTTCACTTATGTCTTTTTTCAGGTCAAACACCTCATTTGTTTTTATAATACATGAACAACTGACACTTTATCATACCGTTGTAAAGCTTACGTCTTTTGTCGGCTGTTCTGCCGAAATGCTTTTCAAACTCGTCGTGCGGGCTTATAACATAATACTTTCTGCCAAAGCCCTCCTCAAACCGTCTGCCCATTACGGTGTAAAGCTCCTCTGCCGCCTTTACGTCCAAAAGCCGCTCGCCGTAGGGCGGGTTTGTGATTGTAAGGCATCTTTCCTCGGGTGGTGTGAAATCTTTAATATCGGCTACCGCTGCCTTGACGTACTTTGAAACTCCCGCCTTTTTCGCGTTTTCAAGGGTTAATTCCACCGCGTTTTTATCAATATCAAAGCCCTGCGCCCTGAAATCCACATTGTGGAGAATTAAGTCCTGCGCCCTTGTTCTTTCCTCCCGCCAGACATTTTCGGGGATAAATCCGAAACGCTCGGCGGCAAAAAATCTGCGAAGACCCGGGGCAGTTTTGGTAGCCATAAGCGCCGCCTCGATAAGCAAAGTCCCGCTCCCGCAAAAGGGGTCAAAAAGCTGTGTATCGGGGTAAATGCGGGCTAAGTCGCACATAGAAGCCGCAAGGGTTTCTTTTAGCGGTGCGGCGTTGGAATTACGCCTGTAGCCCCGCTTGTGCAGTCCCTCCCCCGAGGCGTCTATCATCATTGTAACATTATTTTTATGAATTGAAAACCTTATTCTGTATTCGGGACCCGTCTCCGCAAAGCGGGAGACCGAATATTTAAGCTTTAACCGCTCGACAATAGCTTTTTTAATAATCGATTGGCAGTCGGGTATGCTGTGGAGCTGTGAATCAATGCTCCAGCCGTTTACGGGGAAAGCGTCCTCTCTGCCGATAAAGTCCTCCCAGCGAAGTCCCTTTACGCCGTCAAACAGCTCTGTAAAGGTAGCGGCGTAAAACTCCCCGACGTTAATTAAAATACGTTCTGCAAAGCGGGAGCAGATATTAGCGCGGGCTAACATATTAAAGTCACCGACAAGCTTTACCCTGCCGTTTTCGGTGACAACATCTGTAAATCCCATACGGCGAAACTCGTCCGCCGCTATGCTCTCTGTCCCGAAAAGACAGGGGGCTATTAAATTTATTTGTTCCATTAAATAACCTCCGTGGCGTGCCTTGTTACGTGACAGCCGATATTTACCGCCACGGGAAGTCCCGCGATATGGGTCGGCGCGGTCTCGATATTCACAGCCAAAGCGGTGGTATTACCGCCGAAGCCCTGGGGTCCTATATCAAGCTGATTAATTTTTTCTAACAGCTCGTCCTCAAGCTCTTTATAAAAATTATCTGGATTGCGCTTGTCGGTACTTCTGCAAAGGGCTAACTTTGAAAGCAGAGCGCATTGCTCGAAATCGCCGCCTATACCCACACCTACGACCATAGGCGGGCAGGGGTTGTTGGAGGCTTTTTTTACAATTTCAAGCACCGCATTTACAACCCCCTCCCTACCGTCAAAGGGGGTGAGCATTTTAACTCCGCTCATATTCTCACTGCCAAAGCCCTTGGGCGCTACGGTAATTTTAACCGAATCTCCGTCGGTAATTACGGTATGAATAACGGCGGGGGTATTGTCGTTCGTGTTCACTCTGTTTAGCGGGTCGCCCACAACCGACTTTCGCAAAAGTCCCTTTTCGTATCCCTGCCTTACGCCCTCGTTTACAGCCTTATAAAGACTGCCGCCTGTGAAATGCACGTCCTGCCCTATTTCGAGGAAGACTACCGCCATTCCCGTGTCCTGACAAATCGGCAAATCGTATTCGTTTGCCGCCGCGATATTCCTTTTCAAATCGCCGAGGACGCTTTTAGCTAAATCGCAGGTCTCGCATTTTTCGGCGGCGCTTATTTTTTCCTCAATATCAAGCGGCAGCTTTTTGTTAGCACTTATGCAAAGCTCGCTCACCGTCTCTGTTATTTTTTCAACTGAAATTTCTCTTAACATATGATCTCCCAAATTTAAAGGCAGAAATCGCCAGAGGGCAAAATCCGCCTTAATAATACAAATTATTTTACCGCGCCGCGCTTAGTGCGTCTTGCCTCGGGGTTTTTGCGCTTTAAGTCCGAAAACTTCTCGTCGCTTGTTTGCTTAAAGCGGTTCATCATTTCTTCAAAGCTCTGCGGCTCCGCCTTTTTGGGAGTCCAGGTATAAGAGCCGTCTATCTTAGGCTGCTGAAAACCGCGCCTTTCGCGGCGTTCCTTACGCTCCGCCGGCTTTTCAGGCTCAAGCGCACGCTTAATGCTGAGGCTTATTTTGCCGTCCTCCCCGATATTAAGCACCTTCATCTTAACAACATCGCCGACCTTAACGAACTCCTTAATATCGTTCACATAGGTGCGCGCGACCTCGGAAATATGTACCATTCCCGACTTGCCCTCGCCGATGTCCGCGAAGACCCCGAAATTTGTAATACCGGTAATTTTACCCTCAACAATTTGTCCAACAGTAAGCTCCATATAAGCTTTGCGTCCTCCTCAAAAATTAATTGCCTGAAATATCGATAAAGACCTGCTCGTCAGGATAGACATAGCCCAATCTTTCTCTTGCCGCTTTTTCGATTATCTTAGCCTCCGAGCCGTCCTCCAGCATAGCGCGAAGCTCGTCGATATCGTTTTGCTCCGTCGCGTACTGTGCTTTAAGCGCGTCAAGCTCCTTACGGCTTTCGTTTAGGGTGTTCCACAGTACCGACAGGGTCGCAAGCATATAAACGCAGACCCCTAATATCATAATGCGAAGCAAAATACTTTTATTTTTTCTTTTTTTCTTCTTCATAATTTCGCGCTCCGTAGAAACGTTATCCGCTTAAAGGCAGACCTATCCCTTATTGCTTTTTAGTATACAACAAACACTACTTCTTTTTCAAGTGTTTTTTTAAAGTATTTTTGGAAAAAACGCATATTTTTTCGGCTTTTTTAAGTAAAAATTCAAATTTGGCGACCATAAGCGTGAAAAACCTACCCAAAATAAGTGAAATTCGGTTAAAAAGAAATAAAGCCGCCCTTACCGCCCTTCTTAAAACAAAAAAGAAAACACACGAAACGGTAAACCTTGAAGCCGTAAATCCGACTGCGGCTCCCGCAAAAACAAAGGCGCGTATTTCTCCTCCCGTAACCGAGAGCATAAAGCAGAAGCAGGTGACGGCGCAAAATACCGAATACAAAATATCCGCGGCGAAAACAGCCGCCGTTCCGAATTTAATCTCGGCTCTGAAAGCGCGCAGTACATCATAGACAAGGCAAAAAATTATTCCCAGTACAACCGAATATAAAAAGCCAAGCAGCTGGGAAAGATTATCTATCTCCCACATAGCTTACCTGAAAACCCGTGAAAAAAAGCCGCCGTTCTTTTCCTCTGTGGTATATACAAGGGCGTAAAGCCTTCCCTCTGCCGAAAGGTCGCCGCTTTTGGTATCGAAATTCACTATGTGAAGTCCCGAGCCCTTTACCGTAAGCCTTCCGAGCGAGGTGTCAAGCACCACCGTCTCCTCGTCAAAGGAAAGAACGTCCTTTACGCCGGTTAGGGTCATTTTCTTTCTGTCCTCGACTATTATGTTATGATTAATCCGTATATTTTCTTCCACAGCCAACACCTCTAATTAAACTATATTTAAAAAGAGGCGCTTTTATTACGCCGTATGCTATGCCTGCTTTTAGGAAATTATTTTATAAAGTCCCGCCGCGTCGTCCTTTTTAACGGTTTCCGCAACCGAGGTGACCTCAGCCTTGAAATTCCTCGCGCCGAAGGATATTTCTATAATGTCCCCAACCTTTACGTCATACGAAGCGCGCGCCGCTTTGCCGTTCACGATAACTCGACCTTGGTCGCACGCCTCATTCGCGACCGTGCGCCTTTTAATTATTCTCGAAACCTTTAAGTATTTATCTAATCTCATTGTCTTCTCCTAAAGATAAAGCCGCCCTTGCGGACGGCTCGTGATTTTAAGTAAATTATTTGGAAACAGTGTCCTTAAGCGCCTTGCCTGCCTTGAATACGGGATTCTTTGAAGCGGCAATGGTAATGGTCTGCTTGGTCTGCGGGTTGATACCAGTTCTCTCAGCACGCTCACGAACCTCAAAGGTACCGAAGCCTACGAGCTGAACCTTCTCGCCCTTCTTTAATTCTTCTGTAACGGTGTCAAGGAAAGCGGTAAGAGCCTTTTCGGCGTCCTTCTTAGAAATGCCTGCCTTATCAGCCATTGATACTACCAATTCAGTTTTGTTCATTATAAGAACCTCCAATAAATATTTTTCAACGACATAATCGTTTGAAATCGGTACTATATATTTTTACCATACTTCGTAAAAAAAATCAATCATTTTTCGTGTAAATTTAAAATTTTCTGTAAAAAAACATAAAATCGATTGTTTTTACCTGTCTTTCGAGCGTAAAATTCTATATTTTTTACAAAAAACTATAATTTTTTTCGACTTGGGCAACGAAGAAAAATCACTTTCATCAAAGGTATTAATCATAATGAGTGAAAGGAAATACACAGCGGCCGCAGCAAATATTGCCAAAATTGTAACGGCAAAAGAGTCTCCGAAATTGAAAATAATCCGCGCGGCAAGTCCGCAAAGCGCTGCGGCGGCAAGCGGCTTTAAAAATACGGCTTTAAAATTAACCGATATTCCCGCCGTTCTAAGCAAAACCGCGATATGCAAAATAAATATTACCGCATAGCAGGCGAGCGTGCCTAAAGCCGCTCCCTTTACATTAATTTCGGGATTAGAGACAGTTAAAAATCCTACTGCTAATTTGACCACAGCGCCGACTGCAATATTTATAAGCGCCGTCTTTTGCTTACCTAAAGCCTGCAAAATCCCCGTTAACGGAATCGAGATTCCCGCAAAAATCGCCGCAAAACCGAAAATCTTAAGCATCGGCGCTCCGATTTCGACCGAGGCGGCACTGTCGTACAAAAGCCCCATTATCCTGTCCGAAGCGGCAAAAAGCCCTATCCCCGCAGGAAAGGAAATCAGCGCCGCAAGCTTTAAAGCAGAGCTTAAATTGCGGTTTAAAGCCTTATATGACTTTTCGGAGTTAAGCCCCGCGATAACAGGCACAGCGCTTACTCCGATAACCGTAGTAAGGGTAGGAACTAAATTAAAGAGTGTATACGCCTTGCCTCTTATACCGTACAACCACGCGGCAAGCTCGCTGTCGGTAAGGGGCGAAGCCGCGGTTTGGTCGTAGGCGGCTATAGAGGAGGAGTAAAGCTCCCTTATTATTTCGGGACTTCTTTCGGTCAAAGCGTCAAGCTGCCAGCGCACGGTAAGCGCGTCGGCAATAAGAGCGATATTACTCGCAAGGGAGGCAAGAGCCACGGGAACCGCAATCAGGATAAGCGCCCTTGCCGCGGTCTTACCGCCGCTTGCGGGAGGACTGTTTAAAATCTGCTCGGGAGAAATACCGTCCCCCTTAAATTTATAATAGAGCTTTAAATAAAGGGTGGCTAACGCCGTGCCTACGGTTATTCCGAAAATCGCCGACGCCGCGCCGAAAACAACACTTCCCGTCATTTTAACGGTCAAAAAACCGAAGCCGAAGCCCAAACACAGCTTACACAGCGCCTCGACAACCTCCGAAACCGCCGTAGGAAGCATATCATTAAGCCCCTGATAATACCCTCTGTAGGAAGACATCGCACAGCAGAATATCACCGACGGGATCATAGCCGCAAGCACATAAAAGCCGTTGCCCGTCGAATCGGTAAGTCGAGAAAACGGGTAAATAAAGGCACACATTATAAAAAAGCAGATAAGCCCCGCCGCGAGATATACCCTGCGGCTCACCCTGAGTGTCTCGCGCATATCATTAAACCTGTCTTTTGCGGCATATTCCGAAACGGTTTTGGAAACGGCGACGGGAAGCCCCGCCATTGCAAGCGCATAAAAGGGTGCAAACAGGTCGTACGCCGAGGAAAAATAGCCGAAGCCCAAATCACCTAAGCAATATTTGCTTGAAAGCGGAATTTTAAAAAGCGCGCCGATAAGCTTTACCGCAACCGCCGAGCAGAGAAGCAAAACCGCTCCCCGCTGAAATCCGCCTTTATCGTTATTCTTATTCATATTAAATTGCTTTTGCGGCGGTGCAAGCGAGGTCGAGAACAAAGTCGGATAGATCGGTTTCACCCGAGGTATTCATTTCTCGGTAGCTTTCAAGCGCATCCTCGCCCGCGTCGTCGGAAACCTTGCGAACTGCGGCAAAGGGTACGCCCGCGTACTCGCAGACATAGGCTATAGCCGCCGTCTCCATATCACAGCACATAGCGCCGAACTCGTCCCGCAAAAGATTCCGTAAGCCCTCATCGCATACAAAGCGGTCGCCCGTTGCGGCTAAGCCCTCCTTAATATCGGGCAAAAGGGATTTTACAACGCTGTTTAAGCGCTTGTCCGATTTGTAAATATAAGTACCTTGTCCCGGCTTTTCGCAGGGCTTGTAGCCTATTGTAGTAAGGTCGAAATCGTGCTCTAAAAATTCGGTACAAAGGCAAAGCTCGCCCCGTCTAATACCGCTAATCCCGCCCGAAAGCCCATAATTAAGTATAATTTCACAGCCCGAATCCACAAGATGAGCCGTCGCCGCCGCCGCGTTTACCTTGCCTATTCCGCAAAGAATAGCCGAAATCGGAGCGCCGTCAATTTTAAATTCAAGTATCCTTCTTTTAAGAAAAGACCTTTCGGTGTATTCGCATTTTTTTATGGTTTCCTCCAGAGGTGCAAACTCGTCCGCGTCGGCGACAATTATTCCGATTTTTTTAGTGTTCTCCATCCTCTTTCTCCGTTCTTTACAAAAATAACAATTATCCGTTCGGATAAAGACATTTTGTAGGGGACGGCATCCTTGACGTCCCGTAAATAATTCACAAAAAACGGCAGGAGCAAGCCCCTGCCCTACGATCAGATACAAATCCGCTATACAACGGCGGTTCCGTTATTCCTCCGTCTTGTCTTCCTCGCTGTCGAAAAACAGCTTTGCGCCGCAGGCGTTGCAGTAGTTTGAGGTCAGCTCGATAGCCGCGCCGCACTTAGGACAAATGCGCTTGTTTTTAGCGCTGTTAACCTCTGCCTTAAGCTTTTCTATTTTTTCGCTTTTTTCCTTAATAGCCAGCACCAACTCGCTTACATTTTCGTCCTCGACCGCGCCATCCTTTATCTTATTGTAATAAATCTCGCCCAAAACCGCGTAATCCTTTGCTCTTTTGCTTTCAAGCGAGGCAATATCAAATTTCTGCTTTTGAGTGTTTACGACCTCGCCCGTTTTTTTAGAGGCAACGTCAATAGCTTCCTTAGCCTTATTTACCATATCGTCAAAAAAATCCATTATAAAGACCTCCTTTTTTTGTATTTTATCATATATTTATGAACTTTTCAAGTATGCTATAGCTTATATTTACCGTTTCCTATAAATTCGGTCACAAGCGAATTTTCGGGCACAAGCGTGCTGTCAATCGGGACAAAACGCTCAAGCGCGGCGGCGGTTTTTAAAAAATAATCTTTAAGCGGTGACTTCTCGCTTATTTCGTCCTTAAGGCTTAAAATCTCGTTGCGGTAGAGACAGGGCTCGTAAATATGGAGGGTCTTTATCTGCACGTCGGCGGTCTCCTTAAAGCAATAGAGGTATTTTTCCTCCCCCTCGACCACGCCCTGCCAGAGCGAGAGGGTCTCGTTTACGGGCGTACCCCTGAAGGTGCGGTCGCGCAGTACCCGCCTTGCAAGTCTTATTTGTCTGCTTGACAAAAGCCGACTTCCGTCCTCGTTTACAATTCCGCGGTTTACGCTGATATACGCCTTAAAAATATTTTCTCTCGGCACTAAATCAGTAATAAGGGGATTTAAAGCGTGAAGCCCCTCGACTATAGCTATTCCTCTGCCCGAAACGTCGATTTCCCGCGCGTTAATTATCCTCGTTTTAGTAGAAAACTTAAATTTAGGGAGCACGGTTTTTCCCGTCTTGATAATTTCGTTAAAGCATTTGTTAATAAGCGGAATATCAAGGGCGTTTACAGATTCAATATCCTTGGTGCCGTCCTCCAAAAGAGGAAGCAAGTCTACGGGTAAGTAAAAATCGTCCAGAGAAATAATCTCGGTTTCCTCATCAAGCTCCTTTAGCTTTTCGCGGAGAATGTGCGCCGTTGTAGTCTTACCCGAGGCGGAGGGCCCCGCCAAAGCGACGATTTTTATATCGTCGTCTTCCGAAATGCGCTTGGCTATATCGGCAAGCTCCCTATCATAATGCCGTTCCGCGCGGGCGACAAGCTCCCCCGGAGAAGTAAGCGCCAAATCATTTATTGTTTGTAGGGTATTTTTCATAAAACTTCAAAACACCGTCCTTTCTTACCGCCAGCTCATCAAAGCGGCTGATATATTCATATGGATATTTATAGTTAAAAATTCGTTCAATATAAGGTCCGCCCGGCTCTCTAAGCTTAGTAACCGCCGACGCGCCGCAGGCTAAAACCGTATGGGTCTCGTCCATTGTGAAAACGTTGTAGAGACACTCCGCTCCCCTCTTAGCATAGCCCACATTTTCAAGGTTGCCCACAGTCTTGCTTTGTCTATACATATAATACGGAAAAATTCCGTTTTCGGTGAGGGTGTCGCGGGCAAAATTCACCATTTTAGCCGCCTCGGCACCCATTTTCGCCTCGGGAAACAGTCCGTTAACATTAAGTGTAGAGGAACGCTTCATAGAAAGGGAATGAACCGTAACGCTTTCGGGATTAAGTGCCAAAACCCGCTTAAGGGTAGCTTTAAAGCTTTCAAAGTCGTCTCCCGGAAGTCCCGCTATTAAATCGGTATTAATATTGTCAAAGCCATGCTCCCTCGCAAGCATAAAAGCCCTTTCGGTATCCTCGGCGGTGTGCCGTCTGCCTATTTTCTTTAGCACCTCATCGTTCATAGTCTGAGGATTTATGCTTATTCTGGTAGCACCCAGACGCTTTATTGTATCAAGCTTCTCTGCCGTCACGGTGTCGGGTCTGCCCGCCTCAACGGTGTATTCCCGCAAATGATTAAGGTCGAAAAAGTCTTTAACCGCGGTCATTATTTCGCCTAACTGCTCCGCAGTAAGGGCTGTGGGAGTTCCCCCGCCGATATAGACCGTTTCAAGTCTTAAATTAAGCTTTGCCGCAATCTCTGCGGTAAGCCTTAGTTCCTCCTTTAAGAGCCTTATATAATCGGGAATAAGGTTCTTTGCCTGCTCTACAGAATGGGAGACAAAGGAGCAATAGGCGCACCTTGTGGGACAAAAGGGTATGGAAATATAAAGGCTGTATGAATCGGGCGCGGAAAGGGCGGTAATCCTTTCCTCACCTTCAACCGTCTCGCGGCAGAGGGAAATTTTATTTTCGCTTACCATAAGTCCCTTTTTAAACCAGTCCTCCGCCGAAGAAAGACCGTCAGCCGAACAAAGGCGGGAAAAGAGCTTCGCGGGACGAACGCCCGTCAAAATTCCCCATTCGGGGACGTAGCCCGACGCGCTTACAAAGCAGTTATAGAGCGCAACCGCCAAAAGCCGCTCACATTCCTTATCGTAGTCAAAATTATTGTTAAAAAGGGTATTTGAAGCGGTAAAGCGGTTATTTTCGATTATAAGCTCGGCTGAAAGCTCGGTTTCGGTTTTTCCCTTTAAAAGCGAGGTCAGCGCAACGCGCTCCCCCTCCTCCTTTTCCTCGAAAAATTCGATTTTTTCAAAGGGCAGAAAAATCCTTATAAGCTTTTCAAGCTCGTATTTGTATGAATGATTTATAAGACACAGTTTCATCTTCTTACCACACAAACATATTATTATCTCGTTCCCGCGCAATGGTTGTAAAATCGCCGTGACCGGGATAAACCTTTGTATCAGCAGGCAAGGTCATAAGCTTTTTAACCGAACGCTTAAGCACCTTTAGGTCGCCGCCGGGGAAATCGGTACGGCCTATCGAGTTTTCAAAAAGGGTGTCGCCCGAGAAAAGGCAGTCCCTCGTAAGATAGCACACCCCACCCACGGTATGACCCGGAGTATCTATTACCTTAAACTCTATATCTCCGACCGTGATTTTCTCCCCGTTTTTAAAGGTCAAATCCGGCTTAAAGGGGGCGATATTCGCGTGAAACATATCCGAAAGATTAAGGGCAGTATCAGCAAGTCCCTTAGCGTCTAATTCGCCTATTCCAATCTTAACCCCCGTTTTTTCGCGCAGATACTCCGCCCCGCCGATATGGTCAAAATGGGCGTGGGTCAAGAGAATAAGCCGCTCCTTATCGGAATTTTCGTTTAAAAAATCAAGCGGACCCTCCCGCACAAAGCCGGGGTCGATCACCACCGCCGCCTTTTCGGTCAAAATAAGGTAGCAGTTGGTTTTGATAAGTCCCAGATGTAAAGTCTTAATTTTCATTTTTTCTCCATATATCGGTGTCAAATAGTATTGTCACGGGTCCATCGTTTACAAGCTCGACCTTCATATCGGCGCCGAAAATACCCTTTTCCACCCGTTTTACGCCTGATTCCTTTAGCTTTTCACAGTAAAAATCGTAAAGTCTTTCGGCGCTTTTGGGTTCTAACGCATCCGTAAATGAGGGGCGGTTGCCCTTTTTAACGTCGGCGCAGAGGGTGAACTGCGAGACGGCTAAAATCTCGCCGCCTATATCGAGAATAGACCTATTCATTTTATCGTTTTCGTCGCAGAAAACGCGGAGGTTAACGGTCTTTTTTGCAAGCAGCTCCGCCTCCGCCTCGGTATCGCCCTCGGCGGCGCCGAAAAGAATCATATAACCCTTATTGCAGGAGCCGACGGTTTTACCGTCCACTCTTACAGCGGCGCTCTCCACCCGTTGAATTACAGCCTTCATTACTGATTTATCCTTTCAATGCTGAACACGCCCTTAACCTTTTCAAGGCGTGAAGTAATGCTTTTTAAATGCTCCACGCTCTCGACCGAAATAGTAAGCACTACAATGCAGTTACCGCTTTTTGTCTGCCTTGCGGAAACGCCGTGGGCGGTAACCCGCATATTGTAAACCGCGTTCATAATATCAAGCACCAGTCCGTCACGGTCAATTGCCGCGATTTGGAGTGTTGAGATAAAGGAATCGGACTTTGTGCCGTCCCAATGGGCGGGAATCCAGCGCTCTGGCTCGGCGGACTTTTCAATATTAACGGGAACGTTCGGGCAATCCCGCTTGTGAATGGAAACGCCGTGACCCCTTGTGATAAAGCCGATAATCTCGTCCCCCGGCAAAGGCGTACAGCATTTTGAAAGCTTAATAAGGCAGTTGTCAATGCCGTCAACAATAACGCCGTCCGAAGACTTTGTGGATTTCCTTTCAGGGATAGGAGCAATTTCCGTAGGTCTTGCCGCCGCGTGCTTTTTGTTATATTCCTCTTTCACACGGGGCATTATTTTTGAAAGCAGTACCCCGCCGTAGCCTATTGCGGCGTAAAACTCATCCGCATTAGTGAAGCGCTGTCTTTTGGCAAGCTCGTCGATAAACTCGGCATATTCCTCGTCGGACATTTCTATTCCTACACGACGGAATTCCTTTTCTATTTCAAGCTTGCCCGCGGCAATATTCTCGGTGCGCTTTTCCTTTTTAAACCAAGAGCGAATCTTTGATTTCGCCTGCGACGTAACCGCGATATTAAGCCAGTCGCGGCTGGGGCCGTGCCCCGCCTGATTGGTGGTTAAAATCTCTATAACCTCGCCCGTTTTGACCTCGTGGTTAATAGGCACAATCTTGCCGTCCACCTTTGCGCCCACCATTCGGGTTCCTACAGCCGAGTGTATCGCAAAGGCAAAGTCCACTACCGTTGCTCCCACAGGCAAATTTATAACGTCGCCCTTGGGAGTAACCGCAAAAACGTCCTCCTGCGATAAATCGACCTTTATACTCCTTACAAGGTCGGAAACGTCGGTCGAAGCCGCCTGAGAATCGAGAATCTGACGAATCCAGGCGAGTCTGTCCTCCATTTTGCGGTTGTTTTCGGTAATGCCCTCCTTGTATTTCCAATGCGCCGCAATACCGAACTCGGCGGTGTGGTGCATTTCAAAGGTGCGTATCTGTATCTCAAAGGGTATTCCCGCGCGGCTTATGACGGTAGTGTGAAGCGACTGGTACATATTCGGCTTAGGGGTGGAAATATAGTCCTTGAACCTATTTGGAATAGGTCTGAACATATCGTGCATAATTCCGAGAATATTGTAGCAGTTTGCTACCGTATCGGTTATAATTCTAATCGCGTAAATATCGTAAATTTCGTCAAAGTCCTTGCCCTGAACATACATTTTGCGGTATATTCCGTGAATGGACTTAATTCTGCCCTGAAACGCCATTTCTACCCCCGGCATCTCCTCATGCAGGCGTTCCTCAATTCGGGTCTTTATTTCATTTAAAATCTGCTCACGGTGCTGTTTGCGGTGCGACAGCAGATTCTCGATTTCCTTATACGCCACAGGGTCGAGGTGCTTAATTGCAAGGTCTTCAAGCTCCTCCTTTACGGGGCGAATACCTAAGCGGTGGGCAATCGGCGCGTAAATTTCCAGCGTTTCAAGGGATTTATCCCTCTGCTTTTGCTCGGGCATAGCGTCGATTGTACGCATATTGTGCAGTCTGTCCGCAAGCTTTATTATGATAACGCGAATATCCTGACCCATTGCAATCAGCATTTTTCTAAGGCTCTCCGCCTGTTGCTGTTCTTTGGTGGAGAAATTAAGTCTTCCTATTTTGGTTACCCCGTCAACAAGCAATGCAACGTCGTCCCCGAAGCTGTGCTTTATATCCTCAACCGTTGTATCGGTGTCCTCAACAACGTCGTGAAGGAGTGCCGCGGCTATCGATTCGCTGTCCATTCCGAGGGTGACGATAATAAGCGCCACATTAAACGGGTGGATATAATAATCCTCATTGGTACAGCGCTTTTGCCCCTCATGCTTTTCCACGCAATATTCAAAGGCCTTTTTAACCAAATCGTAGTTATAATTTCCCCCGAAATCCTGCATTTGCTTATACAATTTTTGATAATCTCTTTCCTGTTCAGGCTTCATAGCGTCCCCCTCCTTTCAAGTAAGCCTTTGTAAACCGCCGAGCTTGTAAGCTCGGTTTTGGTATGTACTCCCGCAGTTCTGTAAACACCCGAGCCGTCCTTAGTTATAAGCCCCAATTCCGTTAGGGTCATAATGGATATTACGGTTTTTGCATAGCCGACGGTGCTTAGATGAACGTACTTTATTCTATCCTCTGTAGCAGGCTTTGCGGCTATGTATTTATATATAACCCCTGTTTCGGCTCTTGACGGCAAAAGTAAATCGGCGTCAAATTCCCTGCCCGACATATAATTATTAAGGCTGTCTATCTCCTTAAAGAGCCTCTCGTCGTCGGTGCCGCTCATTCTAAGCGCCTTTATCTGCACAGATAGGCTTAATTCGCCGTTATAAAGATTAGTATCAACCGTTACGGCGGTATCTAAAACATCTCCAACCTCAAAGCAAAAGCGCTCTGGGGTCATTCCGAAAAGCAGAGCCTGAAATGAGTTTTCCCCTTTAGAGAATAAAAGCCGCAGATGCTTACCGCCGCCTATAGGCGTAATGCGGGTAAGCGTCACGCCGTAGATACCGAAAAGCGGGGTCGGGTTACCGTGACCAAAAGGCTCTAACTCCTTTAAGGCCTCTGCCAAATCAAGGCTTAGCGCCGAAGGATTAAGCCGACAGTCAAGCTTTAACACAGGCGGCACATAGTCAAGCCCCGCCGCGTATTCGTTTATTTTTTGCCTGAAAAGCTCAATATTTTCAGATTTAAGCCCCAATCCCGCGGCAAGCTCGTGACCGCCGAATTTAAGGAGCGTATCCGACGCAAATTTTATCGCGTTATAAAGCGAAAACCCCTCTATACTTCTGCCTGAGCCGCTCGCAACCTCTCCGTTTTTCGATATTACCACAGACGGACAGCCGTACCGCTCGGTTATTCTTGAGGCGACAATGCCCACCACTCCGTTGTGCCAGTTCTCGCCGTCTACCACGATAACGCGGTCGTATTTGTAACCCTTTTTCTCTATTATATCCACAGCTTGTGCGAAAATTTCCTTTTCAATTCTCTGGCGTTCGGCGTTCGCGTCATCGATTTCCCCCGCTATTCCGAGGGCATTTAACATATTATCGCAAAGAAGCAATTGAACCGCTCTTTTAGCGCTTCCCATTCTTCCCGCGGCGTTGATTCGCGGAGCTATTCCAAAGGCAATTCGCCCCGCGTTTACCGTATCGGCGGAAATTCCCGCGACGTTAAGTATTGCCGAAAGTCCGGTTGCGGGGGCGGTTTTAAGCTTTTCCACCCCGTATTTTACAATCGCGCGGTTTTCGGAAGTAAGGGGCATAACGTCGGCGGAAACCGCCACGCTTAACAGGTCGGCAAAATAAGGGAGCAGCTCTTCGGGCTCCTTATCCTCCATAACGCAGATAAGCTTAAAGGCAACCTGAGCTCCGCATATTTCCTTAAATTCCGAGGGGCAGTCTTTTCTGTGCGGGTCAACCACCGCGTCTGCCTCGGGCAGAGTATCGGCGGGCAGATGGTGGTCGGTCACCACAACCGACATACCGAGTTCCTTTGCGAGCCTTATTTCATCAAAGCAGACAATGCCGTTATCAACGGTTATTAAAAGGCTCGTACCCTCGTCCTTAAGCTTTTTAACGGCGGCAGAGTTCATACCGTAGCCTTCTTCAAAGCGGTCGGGTATATAGTATATACAGTCCGCTCCCCTGCCCGAAAGATAGCTGAACATTAGGGCGGTCGCGGTTACGCCGTCGCAGTCATAATCCCCGAAAACGGCGATTTTTCCGCCCTTTTCAATTTCGGCGTTTATTATTTTTGCCGCTTTTTCAACATCGCAAAGGGCGCGCGGGTCTTCAAAGCAGGGCTCGTCGGACAAAAATTCCTCCAGCGCAGTAGGGTCGGTATAGCCCCTTGCCGAGGCGATAAGCGCAATTATCGGGTCAACGTCGCACTCGATTGCCAGCTCCTTTGCCAGAGCCTTATCAAAATCCGCAACCCGCCATTTTTTCATACCCATACGCTTCACCGCCTGTAAATTGCTATATAGATATTATTGTACCACTTTTTCCCGCTCTTTTCAACATTTTTATGCGCAAAAGGTTATGTTTTAAAGTTTTTTGGCTTCCCCTTGAGGGGAAGCTGTTACGGAGTGACTGATGAGTTGTAGAGGTGAATACGCCGTAAATAATTCTCGGTTATTGTAAGACTTTCCAACTTTTCTGTACCTTTTCTGTTCGGCGCAAAAAAATATTGACTATTATAGGGAATTGTTATAAAATAGCAGATATGTGCGTACCGAAAAAAAGTAAGGAAAGGCGAAAATTATGGATAATAAAAATAACAGTCCCGAAAATTCCGCCGTGCGGAGCAAAATTCTAACCTTTTTATCCGAGCATAAAATTCCCGTTTCGGTAACTGCCGCCCTGACCGCGCTGTGTATTTTAGGCGCCTCGGCAACGGTTATATATGCAAAAACCAAGCCGGAAGAAATACCCGAAACGGAAAGTGTAATTTCCGAAACCGAAGAACTGCCAACCGTTTCAGAACCGCCCGCCGTAATCGAGGTTAGCGAGGTATCAAGCGAGACCGAATCGGTTGTAAGCGTAAAGCCCGTCACAAGCGCCTCCTCTGCCGCGACAAAAAAGCCCGTTCAGGCAACTCCGACTGTCATCACGGTTCAATCAGGCGAGTATAAATACAACTCCAATTTCGATATTGACGACAATGTATTTTTAGACGCGCTTATATACACGGGCTACAATATTAATAAGCACCGCGCGGACGGAATGATGTGGCAATACGTTTTAGCTTCTCAAAAAAGAGGTCTCGGCTGGCTTTCAAATATCACCTATGCGGGCGGCTCTACGGGATATGAAACCGTTGGCGGCAAGCCTGATATTAAATATTTTGAAAAGCACGGACTTGTCTGCGCCTCTTACGTCACCTATGTTTATTTCAACTATCTTCCCAATGTCGCGGGAATAGACACTATGGCTCTGCCAAAGCCCGAACGCTCCTATTCGGCAAACGACTGGTACTTAGCCTTAAAGCAGTGGGAAACTGGCGGATATTCAAGCAGAATATCCTTTACCGCATCAAAAACCTCGTCGGGCTTTATTAATTTTAACCCCGCGCAGAATATACCGATAGGCTCGATTCTTGTCTTCTGCGACGCTAAAAACAGAAGCGATTTTGGAAGTCACGTTGCGATTTACGCGGGATATAAAAATAATTACAACTGGGTTTTCCACGTCGGAAATGCGAACGGACCCGAGTTCTGTGCGGTAGAGCGTATGCACTTCGGCCCCGACCCGCAATGGCCTATCGCGGTTTTCACGCCGCCCGCGAACATAAGAATGTCGGCTCTGCTTGAAATTAATGTGACCGATGAAAACGGCACCCCAGTTTCGGGCGCGGCGGTTTCACTTAAAAGCAACAAAACAGGCGCGGTTACCGATTTAGGCACATCAAACGGCGAAACGCTTACAAAAGAAGGTCTTTCCTACGGCGACTATACGCTTAGCCTCACCCTCCCCGAGGGCTACACCGCCGACAGCACGGATAAAGCCATAAAGCTTACCACCGAGAATAACAGCAAAAATACTGTGAGCATAACCCTTACGGCAATACCGCCCGCTATAGAGGAGGCTCCCGCCGAAAGCGAAGAAAGCTCATCCGATGCTTCGGAAACCGAAACCCAAAGCGATAATCCGCCCGCCGAATCTACCGAACAAGAAATAATAAACTGATATTTTTAAAGACTGTACCGTTTTTAAGCGATACAGTCTTTTTTTAGTAGAAATAATTATTAAATTTCCCTCAAAAATTCCCCTATGCGGCTTATTGCCTCTTTGATATGTTCAACCGAATAGCAATAGGAGGCGCGGATAAAGCCCTCGCCGCTGTCGCCGAACGCCGTGCCCGGCACTACCGCGACATTCTTACTGTAAAGCAGTTTTTCACAGAACTCGTCGCTCGTCATTCCCGTGCTTTTAATGCTCGGAAAGGCGTAAAACGCACCCCTCGGCTCGCGGCAGACAAGACCTATCTTATTAAAGCCCGACACCATCATACGGCGGCGCATATCGTATTCCTTAACCATATGGCGCACGTCCTCGTCACAGCTGTTAAGCGCCTCAATAGCGGCGTACTGGGAGGTGGTCGGGGCGCACATTATCGCGAACTGGTGAATCTTTGTAATCTGGTCCATTATCTCCCTCGGACCGCAGGCAAAGCCCAAGCGCCAGCCAGTCATAGAAAAGGACTTTGAAAAGCCGTTGACCGTGACCGTTCTTTCCCACATTCCGTCGATAGCCGCGGGGGACGCATGGCGTTTGCCGCCAAAGGTAAGCTCAGCGTAAATCTCGTCGGAAAGGACAAGTATGTTTGTGCCTTTAAGCACCGCCGCCAGCTTTTCAAGGTCTTCCTTTTCCATTATAGCCCCTGTCGGGTTGCAGGGATAAGGAAGAATAAGCAGCTTTGTGCGGTCAGTTATCGCGTTTTCTAATTCTTCGGGAGTAACCTTAAAATCGTTCTCAGCCTTAGTCTCAATTATTACGGGAACTCCGCCCGCAAGCCGCGTAATCGGCTCGTAACATACATAGCTCGGCTGCGGGATTATAACCTCGTCACCCGGAGCCACCACCGCTCTTATGCAGGCGTCTATTGCCTCACTGCCGCCGACGGTTACTAAAATTTCCTCATCGGGCTGATACTTAACCCCAAACTTGCGCTCCATATAGTCCGAAATCGCGTTTCTTAATTGAATAATACCCCAGTTTGAAGAATACTTTGTCTTTCCCTTTTCAAGGGAGGTTATACCTGCCTTTCTAATCTGCCACGGGGTCTGGAAATCGGGCTCTCCCACGCCTAAGGAAATCACATTATCCATTGTAGCGGCAATATCGAAAAACTTTCTTATTCCCGACGGCTTTATATCGGTGACCGTCGGGTTTAAAACCTTGGAATAATCTATCATATAAAGAACTGCCCCCTGTCGTCATCTTCCTTGCTTACCAATTCAACGTCCATTTCCTTATAACGGCGAAGGACGAAATGGGTGGTGGTAGAGGTCACGGAGTCAATAGTCGCAAGCTCCCTTGCAACAAAACGGGCAATGTCTTGAAGGGTTTTTGCCTTTACAACAACATTAAGGTCGTAAACCCCCGACATAAGGTAAACCGACTCGACCTCGTCATACTTCATTATCTTTTCGGCAACCTCCTCAAAGCCAAGCCCCGCTTTCGGCACAACGTTTAGCTCGATTATCGCCGAAACATAGGGGTTTTCCACCTTCTGCCAGTCAATTATCGCCTTGTAGCCCTTTATAAGTCCGTCCTTTTCGAGCTGTTTTATCTCGTTTTCGACCATTTTTTCGTCCGCGCCCAACATTACGGCAATATCCTCTGCGGTGTATTTCGCGTTGCGCGCCAATAATTTAAGTATTTCGTATTTCATTGATGTTTCCTCCTTTAAAAAATAACGCCCCGAACGCCACAAAGACATTCGGGACGAAAAAAAATCCGTGTTACCACCCTAATTCGGAATAAAAATTCCGCACTCAACGGTACAATAAATACCTTCGTCCTTTAACGGAGACCGCCGTCTTCCCTTTCGGGAGCCGCTTAAAGGTAGCTTCATCAAATAACCGCCGAAGATTTGCACCGAACATCTTCTCTCTAAAGAACGGTCACAGGACTACTTATCCCTTTCAACGCGTTTATCTGTTTTTTTAATGATAAACCATTCGGTGCAATTTGTCAAGCGGGAATATTTTAAATTCTGTTTTACGCGTGTTAGTTCTCCCGAGAATGTAGTCGGTCGAAGTACCGTTTTAGTATCATTGAAATAAGAAAGACTGTAAAAATTAAACTTATAAAACCGTTTGCATAGCGCAAATAAACTTCAAGTATTTTAGAGATTGCATAACCGACAGTCGAGGACGCCTGTCCCCTACGAATTTAGATGTTAGACACTATGTGCCAGACCGTATCCCCCAGTCTCGCTTCGCTCGACAGCCCCCTTTAGGCAAGTGGGCCTTAACCTTCTTTAGCCTCCCTTGCCTAAAGGGTGCGGGTGTCCGGTGGACACCGTTGCGAAGCAACAGCACCGACCGAGGTGGCAGCCGAGACGGGGGACCGCCGAACGGCGGTGGAGGGATTCCGTTTCTTATAAAATCATTTCAAATTATCATCATAATGCGCGCGGTCGCCGCCTATAAATTTGGGTCTTACCCGCGCCGCCAAAACCGTCGCAGAGCCTATGCGGTTGTTTTTAAGCCTTACGGGCACCGCCACCTTTTTTAGGTGCATACCTATCATTGTAAAGCCTATGTCAAGTCCCGCGTCGGCGCGGATTTCCTCCAATGCTACAGGCTCACTGAAAGAGGCATATGCCGCGGTCGCAAAGGAGCCGCCGGCTTTAGGCTTTGGAACAACATTTACAATATCGGCATTAGGTACTGCGGCGCTCTCGGTAATAATCGCGCGGTTTAAATGCTCACAGCATTGCGCGGCTAAAAATATACCCTTTTCCCGTGCCGCCTTATAAATTCCGTCAAAGACCGCCTTTGCGGTATCGGGCGAGGAGTCCGTACCTATATTAGAACCCAAAATCTCGCTTGTCGAACAGCCGACAACCAAAAGCTGTCCCTTTTTAAGCCCCGCAACCTCTATAATCTCGCAGGCGGCATTATACGCCTGTTCTCTTAAATTTTCACTCATAACAAACACTTCCCTATTCATTTGAATATATAATACCACTTTTATATATATAATCAAACATTTTTCGCAAAAAAACTTGACTTTTTTTTCGTATGATGATATTATAATCTAAAATGCGCTGATAAAGGAAAGTAGGCTTTAACCTTCTTTCAGAGAGTCTTCGCCACGGCTGAAAGCGAAGATATGCAAGGTTTTTTCCGAAGTTCCCTTTTGAGCAGCGCCGCTGAACGAGCTTTCCTGTAGGCGGCGACGGTTGGCACCGTTATAGCCTCGGGAGTGTTTGCTCTTTGAGCGAAAAAACGGGTGGTACCGCGGAGATTTTAATGCTTCGTCCTGTTATAAGGGACGGAGTTTATTTTTTTTACGGAGGAAATCTTATGAAAGAAAAGCTTGAACAAATAAGAACGGCTGCCGAAAGCGCCCTTAAAGCGGCTGTTGACGAAGGTGAAATTGAAAATTTAAGGGTAAAATACTTAGGTAAAAAGGGAGAGCTTACCGCTGTGCTTAAGCAGATGGGCTCCCTTTCTCCCGAGGAAAGACCTGCTATGGGTCAGCTTGTAAACGAGGCTAAGCAAAGGCTTGAAGCCCTTATTGCCGAAAAGAAAACCGATTTAAAGGCTAAGGCTACCGAGCTAAAGCTTAAAGCCGAGACTATCGACATCACAATGCCCGCCAAAGAAGTAAAAACAGGCGGACTTCACCCATTAAACCACGTTGTTAACGATATGATTGACATTTTCCGGTCCATGGGCTTTGACGTTGTAGACGGCCCCGAGGTTGAGACCGACCACTACAATTTTGAGTGCTTAAACGTTCCCGCCGACCACCCCGCCCGCGATATGCAGGATACATTTTATCTCGGCGAAAATCTGCTTTTAAGAACCCAGACCTCCGCCGCGCAAATAAGAACAATGGAAAACCGTAAGCCGCCTATCCGCGTTATCTGCCCCGGACGAGTTTACAGAGCCGACGAGGTTGACGCGACCCACTCCCCCGTTTTCCACCAGCTTGAGGGTCTTGTGGTGGACAAGGGAATTACTATGTGCGACTTAAAAGGCGTGCTTGAACAGTTCGCGCAGGAGATTTACGGAAAGGATACCAAGGTGCGCTTCCGCCCCTCCTTCTTCCCCTTTACAGAGCCGTCGGTCGAGGTTGACGTTTCCTGCAGCGAATGCGGCGGAAAGGGCTGCAGAGTATGCAAGGGCGCGGGCTGGATTGAAATTTTAGGCGCGGGTATGGTACACCCCAACGTGCTTCGCTCCTGCGGCATTGACCCTGATGTTTATTCGGGCTTTGCCTTCGGAATAGGTATCGACCGTATCACCACAACCCGTTACAAGATAAGTGATATACGTCTTTTGTTTGAGAACGACAAGCGTTTTCTCGAGCAGTTTTAAGGAGGAAGCACAATGAAAATTTCACTTAACCATTTAAGAAATTACGTTGATATAAACGTTTCACCCGAGGAGCTTTGCGACCGTATGGTAATGGCGGGCTTTGAGGTTGAGGATGTTGAAAAACAGGGCGAAAACATTAAAAACGTTGTCGCCGCGAAAATACTTAAAATCACCCCCCACGAAAATTCCGACCATTTGCAGATTTGCCAAATGGACGTAGGTGCGGCAGAGCCCGTGCAGATTGTAACGGGGGCGCAGAACATTAAGGAGGGCGACTACGTCCCCGCCGCGCTGGATAACAGCTATCTTCCCAACGGCGCCCACATTGTCGCAGGTAAGCTTCGCGGAGTAGAGTCTAACGGTATGCTCTGCTCGGGCGGCGAGCTTTGTCTTACCGAGGCAGACTACGAGGGTGCCGAGGTTAACGGCATACTTATTTTAAAGGGAGAGCCCACCCCAGGCACAGATATGCGGGAGGTTTTAGGGCTTAACGATTACATTATCGACTTTAAAATCACCGCCAACCGCCCCGACTGCAACTGCTTTTTAGGGGTTGCAAAGGAGATTTCGGTTGTGCTTGGAACAAAATTTACCCAACCTAAGCCCGAATATAAAACCGTCGGCGGGAATATATCTGATTATATAGACATTGAGGTTCGCAACTTCGACCTCTGCCCCCGCTATATCGGCAGAGTGGTTAAAAATCTTCGCATAAAGGAATCCCCCGACTGGATGAAAAAGGCGATTACCGCCGCGGGTATGAGACCTATCAACAACATTGTCGATATTACCAACTACGTTATGCTTGAAACGGGACAGCCGATGCACGCCTTTAACTACAACGATATTAGAGGTCACAGAATAATCGTCCGCAACGCCGAGAACGGTGAGAGCATTACTACAATTGACGGTACCGAGCATAAGCTAACGCCTGATATGCTTGTAATAGCCGACGGCGAACAGCCCTCCTGCCTTGCGGGAATTATGGGCGGCAAGGAATCGGAGATTGAGAGCGATACAACCGACTTGTTCCTTGAATCGGCAAAGTTCCGCCGCGACAATATCCGCCACACGGGACGCGCCTTAGGTATTCGTACCGAGGCGAGCGGCCGCTATGAACGCGGGGTTGACATTATGAATGTCGAGTACGCCTCCGAACGAGCGCTCCAGCTTATTTACGAGCTTGACGCGGGCGACATCATAGACGGAGCAATTGATCTTAATAACGGTCTGCCCGAGGAGCGGGTAATTAATGTCACCACCGATAAAATTACTGAGCTTATAGGCGTTGACGTTCCCGACGAAAAAATTGTCTCCATTTTAAACAGCTTGGGTCTTCCCACCAATGCTAACGGCAAGGAGCTTACTGTAAGAGTGCCCTCTATCCGTGACGATATTGAGGGGCGCGCCGACCTTGCAGAGGAGGTTATGCGTATTTACGGCTATGACCACATTGTCGGCAAGCCGATGCGCGGCGAGGTTGTACGCGGCAAAAAACTCCCCGAGCGCATTAAGACCGACAAAATTAAGGACTTCCTTATAAGCGCGGGCGCAAGAGAAATCGCGACCTACTCCTTTATCAGCTCCTCTGCTCTTGATACTCTCTTACTTGACGAGAATGACGAGAGAAGAAAGCAGATTAAGATAATAAATCCCTTAGGCGACGAGTATTCCACAATGCGCACCCAGCTCACCACAAGTATGCTTAGCGTCCTTGCCACCAACATTAACCGCAAAATTACTGAGGGCAGATTCTTTGAAGCCTCGAAGCGCTTTATCCCGAAGGCTCTTCCCGTAACCGAGCAACCCGATGAGCTTGCCACCCTTTCCTTGGGAATTTACGGAAAAGATGAGGATTTCTTCACATTAAAGGGCATAATAGAGGGTGTAATGAAGCTTTGCGGCGCGCATACCCAGTATGAGAGAAGCGCAGAGCCCTATCTCCACCCCGGACGTCAGGCGCTTGTTAAGGCAAACAACACCCCCGCCGCGGTTTTCGGCGAGGTTCACCCGACCGTTGCCGCCGCCTACGGTATCGATTGCCGCGTGTACGTTGCGGAAATCAAGCTCGATGTTCTCCTCCAAATCAACAAGCGCAAGACTATTTACAAGCCTCTGCCTAAGTTCCCCGCCGTTGAGCGCGACTTTGCAATGCTGTGCGACAGCGATTTACCCGTCGGCGCGCTTGAAAAGGCTATCACAAAGGGCGCGGGAAGACTGCTTGAAAAGATTGAGCTTTTCGATATTTATTCAGGCTCCCAGATTCCCGAAGGCAAAAAGAGCGTTGCATACAGCGTATGGCTCCGTTCGGCGGACAGCACCCTTACAGATAAAGAAATCGAGACGGTAAACGCCTCGATAGTTAAAAATCTTGAAGCCGCGGGTGCGGAACTTAGAAAATAACACTTGAACTTTGTAAAAAAATGTAATACAATGTAATAAACAAAATATTAAGCCCGAACAGGCGAACCATTCGGGCTTAATATAACTATGAGAGGTGCCGAAAATGAATGACAGAACTATGACCTTTTCGATAGGTGACCAGACAGAGCAGGAAATAAGGAATATACTTACCTTAGTTTACGACGCTCTGAAAGAGAAAGGCTATAATCCCATTAATCAGATTGTAGGCTACATTCTGTCGGAGGATCCGACCTATATCACCACTCATAATAATGCGCGTAATCTTATAAGGAAAATCGACCGCGATACCCTTTTGCAGTCCCTTGTGAGGTATTATTTAAGCGCGTGAGGTGTTTTTAAGCACCTTTTCAATCTTGCCTATCACCATATAGTGCAGGTCGCCGTTGTACCAACGGAGCGGCTCCTTATCGGTGAAGCAGGTCTCATCCATCTGCTGAACATACTGCTTTTTACAAATTATCACAAGCCGCGCCTGCTCAAAGTAAACGGTGTTGTCCGAGAAAATCGGTGTAAGACCCGCAAGCGCGGCTTTATCTGTGTCCCTACCCGACTTTGAACCGCAGACCTTGTGAATATCCTTATTGTCGCCGTAAAAGCTTAGGGTGAAATAATCACTGTTGTTGATAAATTCCATAGTGTAACGCTGTGGACGTATAACCGTCATCATACAGTCGTTACCCCACATCTCACCCGCAAAACCCCATGACGCGGTCATCATATTATACTTTTCGCTGTCGCCCGCGGCAACGAGCATCCATTCCTCGGAAATCGCCTTGATTAAATTTGAATCGATTTCCTTTGCGCTTATTTCTTTAAACATAGCAATTCCCCCTGATTAATTATTATCCAAATAATCTCTTTGAGCCATTACGCTCTCAAAATACTCGGCGGCACTGTCAAAACAGCCGTCGATTTTTTCTTTTTTGTCTTCAAAGCTATCCTCGGACGAGGTGATTTTAAGTATTTCCGCCTTTGCAACCTCGGTTCTGCCGAGAAGAAGGTTTACAAGCTCTTTTGCTGTTTCAGGCTCCCCCGCGGTTGTAAGCATATTGCAATGCTTCGCCGCTAAAAGCACGGTTTTGCCTATAACAGACGCGCCGTAATCCACCTCGGGCGAGACCTCCGCCTGCCTTACCACCTTTGCCTCAAGGGTTTTAAGCGGCTCGGTGGCGTTTAATTTTGCGTTTAACCGTTCAATTTCGCTTTTAAGCTCGGTTATTATCCCATCGCGCTCTGTAATTTCCTTTTGAAGAGCGTTGATTTTAAGCTCCGCGTCGGTTAAGCGATCGAAAAGCTCCGTATTCTGTTTAAGCATTTCGCTTTTTCTCATTAAAAGCACCTCGTGTTTTATGAATCTTGTTTATCTTCAGTGCCGCCGTCAAGCGGTATTTCAACCCTTAAATCCTCTGCTCCGCTTATCTTTTCGCAGACCCTTGAATCGTAATAGTCGCTTGCCGTGGGAAGGTTCTTTTTATTAAGGCGATAATTTACAAAGGTGGTAACCAGATAATAAATAACGGCAAAGAGAGGAACTCCTATAAGCATACCGAGCACGCCGAAAAGTCCGCCGCCCAAAACAATGGCAAATACAACCCAAAACGCCGAAAGCCCTGTTGAATTGCCTAAAATCTTGGGGCCTATAAAGTTGCCGTCCAGCGCCTGAAGCAGTATTATAAAGACAATGAAATACAGTCCCTTTATCGGGTCGGTAATCAGAATCAGCGCGGCGCAGGGTATTGCTCCTAAGTAGGGTCCGAAAACGGGAATTACGTTGGTAACGCCTATCACCACCGCCACAAGCATAGTATACGGAATTTTTAGAATTGATATGCCTATAAAACAAAGCACCCCGATAATAATGGAATCAAGAAGCTTACCGTATATAAAGCCGCTGAAAATTCTGTGAGCCTTTTTCCCTGTCTTAAAAATATGCTCGACCGCTGTGTTGTTTAAGCAGGCGTACAACAGCTTTCTGAACTGCCGCATAAGCAGAGCCTTATTAAAGAGTATGTAAATGGCAAAAATGAGACCTACCGCAAAATCTTTAAGAAAGCTTACTACGCTCCAAACTCCCGACGCGAAATATGTAGCAAGCGAATTAACATATCCTGTAAGGTCGTTTTGCAGCCATTTCTGCTCATACTCGTAAACCGCGTTTATCAAATTCTGCAAATCCTTATTACGCTCAAATTCCTCCGAAACCTCTTTTATAAAGGCTTCAAGCTGACCCGGCAAAACCTTTACCATACTTGAAATGCTCTCGATAAACTGCGGCACAATCATATAAATAATGAGCATTATCATAAGAATGAATACTGCAAGTGCGCCGAACACGCTTATCGCGTTTGATATTTTGCGCGCAAGCACAGGCTTTTTATTAAAATACTTTTTTGAAAGCTTTAAAAGCCCGCCGTTTATGGAATTTGCAATCGGGTTTACAAGATACGCAATAATAAGTCCTATAATAACAGGCTGGGTAACAGTTAGTATTTTACCGAAAAACGAAAGTATACCGGGAAGTCTGAATATTAAAAAGAAGAATAATACGCACGCCGCCACAACCAAAAATGCCGTGAGACCTATATAAAAATACTTGCGTTTAAAGTTACTGTTTTTCATCTGCTCCCACCGTCCTGATATGTTTATAAATTAGCTTATTATATCTCGAAAACAGCATTGATGCGGTTATTGCAAGCAACGCGCCGCAAAAATCGATACATACGTCTCTTAGTTCACAGCTTCGCCCGGGCACAAAAAACTGATGTATTTCATCGCTCACAGCGTAAATAAGGCAAACCGCCGCGCTTAATAAAAATCGCAAAATAAGCCGCAGCCTGCGGTAGCTCACAAAGGTTAAAAATGAAAGGAATCCCAGCACCCCGTATATCGAAAAATGCGCAGTCTTTCTGACAATAAACTGGAATGACTCGATTACTTTAGCCTGTTCTTCTTCTGTAAGACCGTCAAAATCAAGGTAAAAAAATTCCGCAACCGTGGCAATAAGACCACCGCTGGTTCTTGATGATTGCTCAGAGTTTTGTGATGAAAGGCTGAAAATCATTACCATCCAAAGGCAAAGTAAAATTACCGTTACCGTCCTGAATAGCTTAATAGTACTCACTCCTAAAAAAAGCCGTCACCCGTCGGCGTAGGCGCTGGGTGACAGCATAAAATCATTTTGTTGCAGAATAATATGACATAGGATTAACCCAAGAGCCGTTGACGATAAGACCGAAATGGAGATGCGGTCCTGTCGAATAGCCTGTACATCCGACATAGCCTATGGTTTGTCCTTTTTTAACAGTCTGCCCCGCCGAAACCGCGACAGAGGACATATGCGCATAGTAAGCCGCGTAGGTTTTACCGTCCGAGCCGCGACCGTGGTCGATTACAACGTGGTTGCCGTAGCCCTTACCCTGACCCGAAACGCCACAGCAATCGCCGTTCTTCGGATAGTTATGGCTACAGTTATTAACGGACCTTGTAACAACGCCGTCCGCAATAGCGACGATTTTAGCGCCGTAGCTTCCGTTCGATATATCGATACCGTTATGACTGGTGCCCCAGCGCGATCCGAAATACGAGGTGATTTTTGTAATGGACGGAACGGGCCAAAGGAACTGTCCGCCGTCATATACCTGCCCCGAGCCTGAATTAGCGGCGCTCAAAATAGCGTTAAGCTCGCTCTGCATTTGCGCAATTTCTTTTTTGTTTTTGTCAATTTGCGCCTGCGCGTCGTTCTGTGCCGAATTTATTTCAGAAATTATGGACTGAATTTCACTGCTTTGCGCCTTAAGGTCGTTTTGCTTTGAGGTAATAGTAGCCTTAACGCTCTTCTGCTCCTCAAGAAGCTTATTGTTTTCCGCCTGCTTGGCTTCAAGAGCCTCTACCGCGGCGACAATTTTTTCAATCATAAGCTTGTCGCGTGCGGAAACAGACGCGGTAAGCTGAGAAAGCTGTAAAAACTGAGAAAAATCTTCCGCGCCTAAGAGTATTTGAACATTACTGTCCGAGCTGCTCATATAAATAGCACGAAGCCGCTTTTTGAACGCGAGCTTATCCTCCTCAATTTCGGCGTTTTTCTTTTCAATTTCCGCCTTATTAGCGGCAATTTTACTGTTTATCGAATTAATCTGCTGATTGCAAAGGTCGATTTCCTTCTGAACAAGCGCCATCTGCTTTTCAATAGCCGCCTTAAGCTCCTGCTGTTTTGCCTTATCCTGTTTAAGCGAATTAATTTGCGATTGCAGCTGTTTTTGCTCGCTTTGAAGAGCGCTTATACTGCTGGAAAGCTCCGCCTGAGTTTTCGCCGCGGCGGGTACGCAGAAATAAACGCCAAGCGAAATTGAAAGTACCGAAACGACAGAAAGAAACCTTATAAAGCTTTTTTTCATTATTTTCCTCCAAAAACGTGGGTCGAACCGACAAAAGTCAGCCTAAATTGCGGCAAATTCACTGCCTTCACGGCGTAGATATTTGCTTATCATAATAACGCTTCCAAGTACGCCCGCAAAAATGCCTATACCGACAAATATAAGTAACAGCGAAAGCGCAACGTCACCGTAATGCACAATATCGGTAGTATTGAGGGTTTTAATAATTGTTTCGGTCGCGACGCGGTAGCAGAAGTACAAAAGCCCCTCCGCCAAAAGCGCCGAAATAACGCCGATCAGCACTCCCTCGACAACAAAGGGTATACGGACAAAGGAATCGGTCGCGCCGACCGCCTTCATAATGCTGATTTCAAGCTTGCGGTTATACATTGTAACCCTAATCGTATTTGATACAATTACAAGGGAAATAACCATTAATATAGCTATTATCCAAAATCCCGCAATGCCGATTCCGCGCTTAATCGCGGTAATTTTATCGGCTAAGTCATTTTGAGACTGAATAACGTCGATACCGTCCATTTGCTCTATCTGCTCAATGGTTTCATCAAACTTGGACATATCCTTCATCGTGATTTTAGCCGCTCCCGACATAGGATTGCCATATTCCTCATCAAGGAAGGTAAAATAGCTTTCCTGCCCTTCAAGCATAGATTCCTTTACGCTTTCAAGACCTTCATCACTCGTTACATAGGTAACCGAGGCAACATTTTCAAGCTTTGAAATACTGTCGCAAAGCGCCTTTGCCTCGTCATCGTTATGAATAACATAGTCGCTCGGCTTAATACCGTTAGCGTCGGCTGTTTCCTCGGGCGAAGCCTCGCCCTCCTGCGCGGTATCGGTATCAGCCGAGGCGGCGTCATCCTCCGGGGTATCCTTTTCGCCGTAGAGCGCCCAGTTGTAATCCTTCATATACGCCATTACGACGTTCTGCTGTTCAAGCTTGCCGACCGCCTTGTTAACATTCTCCGAAATGAGAATGGCAAGTCCTATAATAACCATACACGCGACAAGCACGCCGATTGACGCCAAGGTCATAAGGCGGTTTACCCAAGCGTTTTTTACACCCTCGCCGGTAAGGTATTTAATACTACTGATTTTCATTAAAAGCTACCTCCGGCGTTATCCGCAACAATCCTGCCGCGTTCAAGCATAATAACCCTGTGCTGAAAATCCCTTACAAGATTATGGTCATGAGTAACCATAAGCACGGTAGTGCCGCGCTTGTTGATTTCGGTAAGCAGGGATACTATTTCATAAGACATATTAGGGTCAACGTTTCCCGTAGGCTCGTCCGCGATAATAAGGTCGGGCGAATTTACAAGGGCGCGGGCAAGACCCACCCGCTGCTGCTCTCCGCCCGAAAGCTGGGCGGGCATTGAGCGGGCTTTATTGCCAAGCCCCACCTTTGAAAGCGCCTTAGAGACCTCCCTGCGAACGTCCCTGTCGCTCGCTCCTACAACGTGCATAGCAAACGCAACGTTCTGAAAAACGTTCATTGTAGGTATGAGACGGAAATCCTGAAAAACAATACCCATTGTGCGGCGGAGCATCGGCACCTGCCTGCGCGGCATTGATGTAAGGTTAAAGCCATTGACGGTGATTATGCCCGTGTTTGCCTTTTCCTCTCGCATTATAAGCTTCATAAAGGTGCTTTTTCCCGCGCCCGATGAGCCGACGACGAAAACAAACTCCCCCGCCGTTATTCTTATATTAATATCCTCGATAGCGTGAGTACCAGTCGGATAGGTTTTAGAAACGCCGCGAAATTCAATTATCGGCGCGGCGGGCGACGGATTTTCACGCTCTGTGAATACTTCTGCCATTTATTAACAATTCACTCTTTCAATTAATATTTAATGGGATTGCTCTTTAAGTACTTATTAACCATAAGAGCGATCTTAAAGATAATGGCGTGGTCAAACTCGCGCAGATCAAGCCCTGTAATCTTTTTGATTTTTTCAAGCCTGTAAACCAATGTGTTGCGGTGTACAAAAAGCTTTCTTGAGGTTTCCGAGACGTTAAGATTATTCTCAAAGAAGCGTTGAATCGTAAAGAGGGTCTCCTGATCGAGACTCTCT
>JBJEOE010000076.1:0-8586 GCA_051880555.1 Acutalibacteraceae bacterium | reverse complement strand
TCCTCGTTACACCCGCCAGCGGCTCTGTATGCTTTGCCTTTTGCCCATTCGGTCACGGCTAAACCTCCCTTATCCTTATGCCGTAGCATTTTCATACCTCGTTATATAAACTTCCGTTCTTGGGTTTTCCTTGTCATACAGCACACGGCTCCCATCGTGGGAAACAATTATGCTGTAATTGTCATCAGCTAAAAGCCTGTGCTTTACCATGACATCATCTATAGCCTCCAGCATATTGGTTAAATCGCACCGTCTTTTGGTCGGCATATAAAATAAACATTTAACATTAACGGGATAGTTTATAGGCTCTCTAAGCCTCGGTATGAAAAATACTGCCTGCCTTTCATAGTCTGTGTACTTCTGTGACGGTAACGGTATATATCTTGTTCCCGCAAGCACTATCCTCTGACTGTTCTTTTTGCTTACAGGGACAAGCGGTATGGTGAATTTCATTTTATCCCTCCTGCTCAATCCTTTGTATTAAGCATTTTTTCAAACAGCTCCAAATCACAGGCGCTGTAATCTGCCATTTCGGGTTTCTTTTCCTTTAGGCTCCATTCCCGTGCTTTAGCTTTCCAATCGGATATATTCCTCCAACCTAAAGCCTTATAGTGGTTAAAGAATATATCGGGATTAGAGGATAAACCCTCGGCCGCGAAAAAAGCTTTTACTTCATTTAGTGTTGGGTGCGGGTTCGCGTGCGCACGCGCGTTACTCTCTCTTTGAGATACGATAGTATCTTTTACTTTATTTTGTGCATTTCCTGTACTTTTAAAGGGGTTTTCGGTAGTTTTAAGTGGGTTTCCTGTACCGAAAACCTTTTTAAAGGTAAGCTTATTAAGAATACCGGGCGGAACGTCTTTTTTATCGTTCACATCAAGCAACCAGTATTCTTCGATAATCGGTATTTCATCACGGCTGTTAAACATTCTGATATACCGCCGCTGGATACCCGCTGAGGTTAACACTCCGAACGCGTTAAGCACCCTTTCATCAAAGAAAGAACACCGAAGGCACCCAAGAATGAACTCGCTTATGTACTCGGGAGAACACCCGCAGCCCGCACCATCCGACACAAGGAAGCGCGTGTTATTGTCCCACTTAATAAAGTATCCGTTTTTTCCGTATATCTCGCACAAAAGATAATCTAAGGTATACATGCCCTTTGCGCCGAACTCGGCTCTCAAAAGCCTTACCTTATCATCGCTGTAAAAGCCCGTATCTTTCGGAAAGTAATCAAACCCGTCCTTAATAGGTCGAGCCAATTATATTCCTCCTTTAAAACGGCGAATCTTCGTCCGAAACATCGCCTAAATCTGCGAAATCGTTTGTGCCCGCATTGCTGAATGAAGCGTCGGGAGCGCTGTCGGCGACTGTAGAAGCCGCGGAATCGCGCTTGGGCTCCACAAACTGAACATTGTTAGCTATAACCTCAGAAATAACCCTGTTATTGCCGTTTTTATCGGTGTATTTACGGGTCTGTATGCTGCCCTCAATGCCTATCATATTGCCTTTGCGGAAATACTTTGTCACAAACTCCGCCGTATTTCTCCAAGCAACGATATTAATGAAATCCGTTATAGGGTCTTCACCCGATTTATACTGCCTTTGCACTGCTATGGAAAAAGAAGTGACCGACACTCCGCTTTGAGTAGTTTTAAGCTCTGGGTCGGCGGTGAGCCGCCCGGTTAAGACAACTAAGTTAAACACCTTAATTCCCCCATTTCGTATATGTTAATTGCGTATTGTCCCAATCGGGATAACATTTCCTTAAATAGTCCTCAATCGCCTTTTTGATTTCCCTATGGTATTTGCCGTTGTCATATTCGTAATGCTCCTGCGCGGTAAGGCAGACAAGATTTTCGGGTATTCCGAGCCCCAACCTCGCGCGGGAAATATAATGCGCTATCTGTATATTTTCATCAGAGCCGCTTAAAATACTTCTGCCGCCGTCCCGCTCCAGCACCGTCCGCCGCACCGCGGGAGAAATGGCGCAGGCTTTGCTTAATTTGCTTTTACCTGCCATTTCCCCAGTCCTCCAATAAAAGCGCCCTGTCGCTGTCGCTTATAACCTCAATACCTAACGATTTAGCGTCCTGTACTATATGGTCTATAAGCCGTGACATCTGCTTTGTATTGTATGTACTGCTACCGTAATAAAGGTTTATAACCTTAAAGCCGTCCGTCTTTGCATTGTCTACTGTTTCGGCAATCCACCCTATACCGTGGAGACCCCAAGAATATCTTAGAGTATTTTCTGCCTTTTCGTTTATTTCCACGGTCTGAAACACACCGACATCCTTAATTGCCTGACGGTATACATCTTCCTTAGTTATATCGAGCTTTTTGGCGATCTGCTCGCATAGCTCCCACATATAGCCGTTTGCATTTAGACTTCGCTTTTTGCGGACCTTATCAAGCTTTATAGTATATTCCTTGTTTTCGTCAAGCACCTTTACGGCATCAAGCAGACGAGGAAGAACCGAATAATTGAATTGCTTAGGCTTAAAGGTTATTGTCTCGCCCATATTAATCACCCAAACGTTTAATTATATCGTTTTTCCAAGTCTTCCAACATATACAGCAGTTAGCCCCGTATCGGCTCATAGCCGTGGTCGCATATTCAGGCGCTAAGAGCTGTATCTGTAGCCTGCTTATAGGCTCGACCGTCTGCGGAGGAATATCTCCAAGCCATTTAATGCCGCAGTCGGCGCACTCGCTGAAATCTCCCGTTACGCTCTCGGTTATGCGTTCCTTATTACCCATAAAGGCAAAATATTTATCGCCGTAGGGTACTATTATGCAATCTCTTTTACTGCCGCAGGCGGCGAAAATTATTCCTAAATCCTTGTCAAGCACCGTTTCAAAGCCAATGGGCGGCTGATACGGCGTGTACTGCTTACTGTCTGCCTCGGTATAATCTGCCGTAAGCTTTTCCACGCTTTTCTTCTTTCGGAATAAATCCTCCTCGGTAAGCTTTTGACCTTTAGGCTTCTTGACAACGCCCTCAAGGTTTACATCGGTCTCTACGCCGTCAGGGTATAAATCTATGTTCCCGCCGAAATCAATAACGGTACAGCTCGTTTTGCCCGGAGCTGTCCTAAGCACCCGACCGACCTTTTGTATCCATTGCCCCTGCGTTCCGTTAGTGTCAAAATCGGCAATGTTGCGAAGCGCGGGATAATCATAACCCTCGGTGCATATATCCACATTTATAAGCTCCTCGCTCTCGCCCTTTTCAAAGCGTTCAAGCTCTTGCTTTCGGGTTACCTCGTCAAGCCCCAAGGCAAGATAAGCGGGCTTTCGCCCGAGGGCTTTAAGCTCCTCATAAATTGCGATACAGAACTCGTGGGACGGAGCGAATATTACCGATTGCCCCTCCTCCTTTGCGTTAAGAAAATCACGGCACAGCTTTGATATAAGCGCCCTGCCCTCAATATCATCCTTGCAGTTTTTAGATAAGTGCCCCTTTTCCGCCCCTTTTTCTGTCTCGAAGGTCGGGGACATATCCACAAAGCGGGGTCTTACAAGATAATGGCTGTCAATCAAGAACCGTGTGGTTATCTGATTATAATTGTCGAACAGATGAATAAGCGGCAGCTTGTCGCCCCTGTTGGGCGTTGCCGTAACCCCTAAAAGAGCGGCGTTAGGCTTTCCTTTTGTATTCCACTCGATTATGCTCTCATAAGTGGAGGCTTTCGCGTGGTGCGCCTCGTCAATTACAATAAGGTCAAAATAACTCCCCGCCTGCCCTAAATCGTCAAGCAGATTTACAACCGTCTGCACCATTCCAAAGTGGACATAGCCGTGAAGACTTTTCCTCGACGCGGTTATCTCGCTTGTAGCAAGCTCGGGGCATACCTTAGAAAATTTGCTGTGATTTTGCTCGTGTATCTCGGCTCTGTGTACCAAAACCAATATGTGCGGCTTGCGCTTATGCTCGGTATAAAAGCCGGCGAAAAACTTCCCGATGACCGCCGCCATCATTATTGTTTTTCCTGCGCCTGTCCCCGCAACAATAAGGGAATTACCCCGCTCTCGAAGCATTTCAACCGCGTTGTTTACGGCGTTTTCCTGATAAGTTCTTAATGTGAATTTGCTCATACCGCCGCCTCCTTATATAGAAACGCTCCGCTTGCAGAAAAGCTCGCCGTAGAACCGTCAGGTGACTTAAAACAGCTTACATTATGCTCCTTAGCCGTCTCGACCACTCTTTGAATAAGGTCCTTTCGTCTGTCCTCCGCCTCATCAGCCGCTCTTTTAGCCGCCCCATACTCGGATAAATCAAGCTCAAATATTAAATCCTTATTATAAAGGCTGTTAATTCTAAGGCTTTCAATGATATTTTTCTGAGTATCATTTTTAATAAAGGGAGTAGGCTCTTTACGGCTGTCAACATCGGCGAAAAATCTCTCTATGCAGGTTTTTATAAGCATTGCCAAATGCTCGTTGTTTTGGAAATAAAGGTGCGTGACCGTTATTTTGTCCTTAAGATATTCCGCGCGTTTCTTTCTGCTCATCTGAACGATTTTACCGCGTTCGAAATCCGTATCGGCTTTAAGCACCATTATTTGTAGAATGTAAAACTCCGCGCCGGTCATAGCTATCTGATACTGCGCCTGAATGATATATTTAAGCGGAAGACCATTTTTAACCACATTAGGCTTCATAGACTTTTGCTCGCATACAAAACGCTTGCCTTTAGGCACCTGTCCTGTGCCGTAATCAAAGGGACGGACATCTATATCCTCGCTTATACCGCTTATATCAAGGCTTGCTATAAGCCTGTCCGAAGCGTAAACCTCACCGGGCTTTAGCTTCAACTGCCGACCTCGCTGTAAAATTTCAAGCCCGTAAGGCTCGACCGCGTGCCCATACTCGGCGAGCTCTGGAGGGAGCTGTGCCTTTTCGTAAATACCGTCGTTTATAAGCTTGTGGTAAAGCGCCCACGCGGTGGTGTACGGCTTTTCAGCCCTTATTTTTTCGGCATTAATTCCGCAGTTCTGCAATTCTGTATCCGTAGCGTAATAACGAACTATATCGAACACCTCACTGCCGCCGATACGCACCTGACGTGCCTTTTCCCAATCAAGGGTTCCCTGTTTAAGCCTTGTCCTGTTCATTTTCGCCCTCCTGCTCACCGCCAAAATACCGAGATATTATCGGGTACAGCTTTTTACTGCGCTTAATATTAACAATACTCGCATAATCGCTGTTAATAACGCTCTGCAGATCCTTGCCTCCGTCAAGCTGCGCCTTAATCTCGTTCGCCTTATCCTCCGCAAGCTTTGGATTCGCCATAAATAATCCAAGCATTTCCTTAACATCGGCTTTTTGCTCGGAGGTTAAATTATCAAGGTCTACATTTACCGTTTCCATAGGTATTTCAATATTTATGGTATTATCCGCTGGAAGCTCCGCTACGGTTTCCTGCTCTTGAGGTTCGTTTTCAAAGGCGTAAATTGTATCCTTAAGCTCGGGCAGTACCTCGCGCACACGCTTTAACGCCCTGCGTATTATTGTCTTTTTAACCATTTCGCCCGTCCAAAGATACCAAAAAGAACCTTTGTTAAGCTCGTCCGAAACAACCTTGCGCTTTTTCCTGTAGCCGGATTCATTGGTGTATTCCTCCCAGCGGGTTTTAAATATGCCCTGCTCGCTCGTCTTAGAAACGCTTAATATCTCGTCATTTGACATTTCGCATTCAGTCATTGTGATCCGCTTACCGCTCTTAATCTCCCGTACTTCAAGACGGCATATAAATTTCCTGAAATACCCCGATACAATTCTTTCGGGAGTTATTCTGCGGTCGCCCTGGAAACGCCTGTCCTCCAAAACATAAACTATTTCACCGTTATAAAACTGCTCCTTAAAATATGTGGTGTTCCCGTCCTCCTCGGGTACAGCGACAATACTCTCGGTTATACGGTAGCCCTTACGGGCCGCCGCCCTTAAGAAAGCCTCCACCCTTGCAGATATGGTTATGGTTTTACCTCGCTTAACAAAGTCTATCTTGTCGTAATCCTCGGCAATTATCCCGCCCTGATTAAGGGTCTGCAAGTTGTCTAAAAAGGTATTTGCGGCATTAAGTGCCTCCCTCTCGGTCAAATTTCCGAGAGTTTTAAGCGCGTCTATAGCCTTTACCGCAAAGGGGAAACAGTTTGTTTTAACGCCGATTTCCTGCTTAAGCGCGCCGAATAAATCCGTGGGAGAGGTTGTCAGCTGTTGATATACCGACATTTTATCCATTACCGTTCCCTCCGTAGACTTCTTTCTTTTCTGCACAGTCACAAATCTCTCCGGGGTCAAGGCTTGCGCCGCAGTTCGGGCATTCGTAATACTGCATATCTATTCGTCCTCCTCAAAATACCTTGCCGCGCCTACAATATGTACCCTGCTGTTTTCGGGGAACCGCTTAAGGTAGTCCGTTGGCTTGCACTTATACAGCGTTTCGTCGAGCTTGTCCATTATTACAGGAGCACCACTTAATAAGGCGATAATATTTTCCTCGGGTATAAATTCGGAAATTCCCCAGTAGATATACCCTCTATAACCTAAAATGTAGAGAAAATCCGACTTCTTTTTGATTATCTCGGTAAACTCGCCTGTACTTCCGCACATAGGACACGCCTGATAGCTTTCCGCGCCTAAATCGCGGCTCTCGGTTACGGTATCGCTGTGGTCGAACTCTGCGCCGCAAGAATTACATCTAAACATTGCCGTTACCTCCTAATACCAACCCGGTTTCAAAGCCCGACTTGAATGAATTATCCGTTACTTCTTCAATACTCTGTCTCAGCCGTTCGTTCTCACGCCTTAGCCTGTCGTTTTCCCGCACCTCGGCTAGCCAAAAGTTCCCAAAGCATATAAAGCCCGCGAATGCAATCGCAACCAAAACAACTATCACCCACAGCGCAAAGCCGTCTATGAAAATACAACTGTTCATTTTTTTAATTTCCTCCTATTTGACAAATTTGAAATTTAGTGTTATAATAACCATATCCTATTTGACTTTGCCGCCTTTTCGGACCGTTCCGATGGGCGGCTCTTTTTATGCTTTGCAAGCCACTCACTCCTCCCTTACAGCTTCAAGATTAAGCTTTTTAAGCTTAGCAAGCATTCTTTCAAGCTTGCTAATATCCAAATGCCACGCTATATAGGCGCACTCGGTATCTACCGCCTTTGGATTCCAACACTCGGCGCCCTTTTCCTCCATAACCTTTCTTGCCTGGTCTTTCAGACGAGCCGCCACCGCGTCGCTTTTAAAGCCGAATAACTTTTTAATATCGGCACTGCAGATTTCGGTTTTGCTGTTATATAGCCTTACCGCGTATTCAATGTCTGCAAGTTGTATGTCGCGCATATTCTCACCCCTCTATCTACATATTTAGATTGTTGCGTTGCTTTTCCTCCAAGACTTTGCTATAATCACCTTGAAAGGATTTGATAAAATGAAATTAACTGTCATCGTAAGTGTTTTCATAATAAGCCGACTATATAATGTTTAGAAAAGCAACAGTGGCAATTACACCGCCGACCGCCGACATAATGCACGCTAATAAACTGTTTATATGCTCACGTCTTTCATAAATTGTCTCAAGTTTCTTGCGTTCAATTATTGCGTCGAATCCGTTTTCTTCTGTTCGCTTAGTGAAATACTCTTTTAACCCATCGCATACTCCTATTTTTGCAGAATATAAATTCAACGGTAATGCTATAAGAAATATTCCGACAATGAATAGAATATAAAATAATATCGCTCTCACATCATCACCCCCCTCTTGTATTTTTTAGCTTTTGTCACTATTTGTGACATCAAGAGGCAAAAAAAATTTCTTCTACTGTTTTTCCGTAATGTTTTGCTATCTTAAGCTTAATTTCGTCCCGAGGTATTCTGTTCCCGTTTTCATACATTGCAAGAGCTGAAATACTGATACCCAAAGCCTTTGCAGTCTCATTTTGAGTGCTATTTCCTCTCAAATCCCTTAACCTTTTTCCGATTAGAATTGCATTCATTTATCACTTTCACCTCCTTGCATTTTGTATTATACCATATGTCACGCATTGTGTCAACACTTTTTGTGACATTTTTATTGATTTTTTTCACTTATCGTGATATTATATAATCGTAAGAGGTGATATACAATGAAATTTCCAGATATTCTTAAAGCTTTACGAAAAAGAGAAAATCTGAATCAATCAGAACTTGCCAATGCTATCGGTGTTTCGCGCAGTGCTATCGGTATGTACGAATCGGGACAACGCGAGCCAGATTTTGAAACTATGGAAGCAATAGCCGACTACTTTAATGTTAGTATGGATTATTTACACGGAAAATCAGAGCAAAAAGAAACTCCCGCCGCAGATAGCAACGAGACTTTAATGTTTGCGTTATACGGTGCTGATAATAAAGATATTACCCCTGGTATGCTTGAAGACGTTAGAACCTTTGCGCAGTATATAAGAGAAAAGCGAAGGGGCGAAAATAAGTGACATTAACAGAACTTTACGATATTGCCGAACAAGACGGTATTGATGTTTATTCTTTCCAAATGAATGAATGTGAAAGTATTTCTTTACTGCAGA
>JBJEOE010000075.1:0-8764 GCA_051880555.1 Acutalibacteraceae bacterium | reverse complement strand
GAACAGAGGTACATAAATGCGATTTTCGGGGTGCAAAATGAAAACAGAGGGCTTATTACGGTGCGGTTTTCGCCGATAGGGGGCTACCCGCTTGTCTGCATTTACAATCAGATGTATTTCTGGAGCGTGATAGGCGCTATGCACCCCTCGCTTATAATGGGGAACGAGAAGTTCTACCGCTCGGCTTCGCTCCACACAAGGGAGTATCTAACCGAGATAACAAACCGCTTTAACCTGATTTGCTTTGAGTTAAGCAGTTTAAGAAAGCCGCCCGTAAAATCGGAGCTTAAAAAGGTATTTGAAAGCTTTTATAAGCTTAATTTGGATTTTCTGCGGTTTTTAAGGCTTATCAGGTCAAACGGCGGGGGAATTTTCACACAGGGCGCGCCCACCGATATGCCCCAAAGCTTTTATCAAAGCCTCGACCATATGATTGCCGAGCATACCCTTGTAGGGAAGCTGAACGAGGGTATGGAAAAAAGCCTTTTATAGTATTATTTGCGTTTTCGCTTGTAAAACAGGCAATATTATGGTATGATTTTTTATGAAAAGAGGAATAAGTTATGACCGATAACGAGCTTGTTAAAATAGCGATAGACGCGCTCAAAAATTCATATTCCCCCTATTCGGGCTTTAGGGTAGGCGCGGCTTTGCTGACAGCCGACGGCAGTACTTTTAGCGGCTGTAACATTGAAAATGCGTCCTACCCTGCGGGGATATGCGCCGAACGCGCGGCTATAGGAAACGCGGTTTCGGCGGGTGCAAAAGAATTTTTAAAAATAGCAATAGTGGGCGGCAGGGACGGCATTATAACCGACTACTGCCCGCCCTGCGGCATATGCCGCCAGGTACTAAGCGAGTTTTGCGGCGAGGAGTTTGAAATACTGCTTTATAACGGCGAAAAAATAAAAAGCTACCGTTTAAGCGAGCTTTTGCCCAAAAGTTTCGGGAGGAAAGACCTATGCGAATGACCGATATAATCGAGAAAAAGCGGGACAGGCTCCCGCTTGATGACAAGGAGCTTGAATTTTTCGTATCGGGAGTTACCGATAAAAGCATACCCGACTATCAGATTTCCGCCCTTTTAATGGCGATACTTCTAAACGGAATGAACCCGCGCGAAACCCTTACCCTTACCCTACTAATGGCAAAAAGCGGGGATATGCTCGATTTGTCCGACCTGCCCCACACGGCGGACAAGCACAGCACGGGCGGCGTGGGGGATAAAACCACCCTTGCGGTAGCGCCAATCGCGGCGGCGCTCGGCTGTACGGTGGCAAAAATGTCGGGCAGAGGGCTTGGCTTTACGGGCGGTACGGTGGATAAATTGGAATCGATTACGGGCTATAAAACCGCCCTTGATACCGCGGAGTTTAAGAAAATTGCAAGACAGCAGGGTATGTGCGTTACGGGGCAGAGCGGCAACTTCGCCCCCGCCGACAAGCGGCTTTACGCTATTCGCGACGTGACCGCGACGGTTAACAGTATCCCGCTTATCGCCTCAAGCATTATGAGCAAAAAGCTTGCGGCGGGAGCCGAGACGATAGTACTTGACGTAAAATTCGGCAGCGGCGCCTTTATGAAAACCAAAAAGGACGCTGAAATCTTGGCGCGCAAAATGGTGGAAATCGGCAAGGGCGCGGGCAGAAAAACCGCCGCCGTTATCACCGATATGGACGTGCCTTTAGGGTATGCCGTCGGCAACGCATTAGAGGTTAAAGAGGCAGTAGGGGTTTTAAAGGGCGAGGGCGAAAAGGAATTAACCCGCCTCTGCATAGCCCTTGCGGCAAAAATGTATCAGATAAGCTTTGACAAGACGGGAGAAGAGAGTATCGCGGCGGCAGAGCGAGTAATAACGGACGGTAGCGCCCTTAAAATACTTTGCGCGGCGGTAAAAGCGCAGAGCGGGGACGAAAGGCTATTAACCGGAGAGCATAAATTTCCCGCGTCGGCGGCGCAAATTGAGCTTACCGCAGAAAAGGAGGGCTATATAATCGCTATGAACAGCGAGACAGTCGGCAAGGCGGCGGTTATGACGGGCGCGGGCAGAGAAAGGCTCGGCGACGACATAGATTACTCCGCAGGCATAATACTTTCCAAAAAATACGGCGATTACGTCAAAAAAGGGGAGCGTTTAGCAACACTTTACGGCGCACCCGAACGGCTTGATGAGGCGGTCGATATGCTTGCGGGCGCATATTGCCTTGGGGATAAAAAGCCGCCCTATAAACCGCTTATTTATAAGGTAATCGACTGAACGGAGGGCAAGAAAATGCCGCTTTGCGATAATGTAAAATATATTCACGAGCCAACGCCCCTGCAATGCGGGCAGGCGGTGCTCACAATGCTTTCAGGGAAAACGGTGGACGAGGTGGTAAAGCTTGTAGGCACCGAGCGGGAAACCAAGCTTTCCGATATGCTTTTGTTTCTTGAAAATGAGGAGATTTCCTTTGAAAACCGCCGCGTGCAGGTAAATGATAAGACGGAGCTACCCGAAATTTGCATATTAAGCCTTGAAACTCCGCGGTGCTGGCATTGGTCGCTTTATTATAAGGGTGTTTTTTACGACCCCGAGCACGGTGTACTTGACGATTTCCCCACCGCTAACCGTAAATATTACTGGAAAATAAACGGATAATTATTAAACACGGAAGGCATAAATGCCTTCCCTACAATGGGTAATTAAATTGGATTCCGCAATTTTTATATAAAAAACGGCGGGAGCAAGCCCCCCGCCCTACGTAATAATTATTCATTAAATGTAACATTTTCGGACAGTCGAGGACGCCTGTCCCTACAGGTTTAAATTGAGCCATCGTAGGGACGGGCGTCCTGACCGTCCGTTCAATTATTTATTTTTCATTATTCATTCATTAATTATTTATTGCGATTCCGAAGAGGAGGAATCGGTGTTGCCTTTATAGGAATTAATGTAAATCTTTACTGCCGTATCGGCGCTTACCTGAGTGCCGTACTTAGGCTCCTGTTCAAGTACGGTGCCCGGCTCGCGGTCCTCATCGTATTTTTCAAGCACCTCGATATTGTCGTAAAGGAAGCCCTGCTTTAACAGCTCTAACTTGGCGTTTGTCTCGTCAAGTCCTAAAACATTAGCTATTTTAAGCTCTTTGGGTCCTAAGCTTATTATAAGCTCGATTTTGGTATCCCTTACAACGGCAGAACCCTCCGCGACCGACTGGGCGCAGATCTGTCCCCGCTGAAATTTATCGTTATATTCCTTGCCCTTTATTACAAATTCAAATTTTTCATAAATCTCTGTCTCGGGTTGAGTTGTATCTGCAAGCTCGGCATAGTATTTGCCCGTAAGCTGAGGAACGGTGAAAAGCACCGCGGATTCCTCGGCACCGCTGTCGATAGTTCCTATCGAATCGACCGACGGGGCGCTCGCCCAGACATCGCTGCTTTGCTCGGAAGAATTATTATTGCCGAAAATGCTATCCCTGAATATCGTACCTACAAGCACTCCTACGATAACGAGGAAAACAAGCGCGGTGCAGGCAGAGGAAATAACAACATATTTTGCGGTTCCGCCACGCTTTTTGGGGGCTTTTTTAACGCCCTCCTCCGCCCTTTGGGGCTTGCGGCTTGCCGCGGCGGCATCGGCGGTTTCGGCATATACAAGCTCGTTTTTGAATGCCTCAATATTCCGTGTTCTGTTTTCGGGCAGAACCTGAAGACCGTTTGCAAGGGCAGACAAAACATGGCGCGGAAGCTCCTCGGCAAACTTTGCGGGAACGGTCATAGAATCGTTTTGCAGTCTGTCGATAGCCTTAGGCGGAACGCTTCCTATTAAAACGGTGAAAAGCACGGCGCAAAGCCCGTAAACATCGGTATACGCGTCGATATGCATATTTGAATCGTACTGCTCGACTGCGGCAAAGCCCGAAAAAAGCTCGCTTTCAAGGGGGCTGTCGGCTATGCGCAGATTTTTAACCGAGTATCCGGAAATGCGGAGCTTTCCGTCTCTGCCGACCAAAATCGTATCGGTGGAAATGCCGCCGTGAATAATTCCGAGGTCGTTCATACCCTTTACGGTGTCGATAAGCGGCAAAAACAGCGGTCTTGCCTGCTCCCATTTAAGGGCGCCGCCGTTCTTTTTAAGAAAGCTTTTTAGGGTTATTGCGGAAATGCTCTGCAAAATCGCGTAAACCGTGCCGTTTTCCTCGAAAACATCGGTCACGGGCATATGCGCGGGAAGGTCGGACCCCTTAATCTGACGGTTAATGTCCATAAACTCCATTAATCCCTCGTTAAAGGTGTACTCCCCGCCCTTTTTCATACCTACGGTATTATCGGGATTTCTTACGGCAAAGCCGGCGGGAAAATACTCCCTGACCGTCACTACCGCCGATTCGGAATTATCCCAGCCGATATAGGTTATGCCCTCGCCGTTGCGCTTTTTAGCGCGGCCTACGGTATAACGGTTTGCAAGCACGCTCCTTACGGGCAGGCAGTCCTCTCCGTTTTGTTCGGTCGAATCACTGCCGCAGACGGGGCATATTCTTTCGCCGCCGCTGTCGTTCATACAATTCGGGCAAAGCTTATCGGTGTTTAACATAAGGTTCTCCACTTCCTTTAAGAGAAAAAACGGCTTAATAACGCCTATTATTTAGCTATTATAACATATAATCGCCGAAATATCAATTATTTTTGTGAATCAGCGGTTACAAGGGTAAAATCCGAGCCTGATTTCGCGGCGTTTTTAGCTTTTTTGCCCGCATACGCCGGGGAGCTTACGGGTATCATATCCCGAAAAACACAGGTGTGTCGTTCGGTTATCACCCTGTCCTCGTGCAGCGAGCCGAAATACCAATGCTTAAATTCGCAGGAACGACCTATCTCCTCTAAATATCCGTTTAGCTTGTTTACTCGGTCGGGGTCGCCGCGGCGCAGAAGTATCGCGCTTTTTACAAGGGAGGGCGGCTCATGGGTGATTATATAATCCACCCTAAGTCCCGCCTCGTCAAGCCGCTTTGCGCCCTCCGCCATCTCCGTAGGCGTAGGCTCCTCGGCGCGCCACCAGTTGCCCTGCTCAAGGCGCATATCCTTATCGGTGCTCTCTCCCCCGCCGAAGGTAAAAAAGCTGTTTCCCTCTATTTCAAAAATCTGACCCCGCATAAGGTGGATAAGATTTCCCTTTATTCTGTGCACCATTCCGCCGTGCCAAAAGGTCGTCCTTGCGCGGTTAATAACGTCTAAATTATCATGCGTGCCGTCCACAAAGGCGGTAACAAACCGTCTGGTTGCAAGAAAATCGATAACCTGCTTTTCGGTTTTTCCGCCGTTAAATATGTACCCGAAATCGCCGCATACTATAAGTACGTCGCCGCTTTTGAGCCTTCTGAAATTTTTGTCGTACAGCCGTTCGAGACAGCCGTGCATATCACCTGTTATGTATACCGTAGGTATCACCTGCCGAAAAAAATTATTTTAGTCTTTTATTTAAAGGATTTTTATGTTATAATCATATAAACATATCCGCGTTTTTTATTATACTATATTTTCAGGGAGATTTCTATGCTAAAAAAGACATTTTCCATTATTTTTACTTTTATCTTGGTATTTTCGGTTATTTCGGCTCCGCTTACGGCGCATGCCTATGAGATTACGGGCTTTGATATTACCGCAAAGGCGGGACTGCTTGCATCTATAGATACGGGGGAAATACTTTACAGCAATAATATTGACGAAAAAATGTACCCCGCCTCTCTTACTAAAATAATGACCGTAATCCTTATGCTGGAAAGCGAAAAATACGACCCCGCGGGCAAAATAGCTATGACAAAAGAGGTTCAAAGGCTTATTTCGGGTACGGGCAGCGCGGTATCAAACCTTCAGATAGGCGAGGAAATAACCCAGCTTGATTTGGTTTACACGGTGCTTATGTCCTCCTTCGGGGACTGCGCCTATTTAGCCGCGATTTACTACGGCGGAAGCGTAGAGGGATTTGTCGATATGATGAACGCCAAGGCGCAGGAATTAGGTCTTACGGGCACACACTATATGAATCCCGTAGGTCTTCACGACGAGCAGAACTACACCACGGCGCGGGATGTTTACACCCTTTTTTCCTACGCCCTTAAGAACGATACCTTTAAAACCGTTTGCGGATCGCCGCGCTATACCATAGAGGCAACAAATATGTCGGGCGCGCGTATTCTTTCGACCACCAATTTTATGATAGACAACACCACCAACTATTTCTACCAGTACGCAAAGGGCGGTAAAACAGGCTATACCGACGAGGCGGGTCGCTGTCTTGCAAGCTTTGCCGCCTACAACGGCTACACCTACCTTTGCGTGCTTATGAACTGTCCTCCTAACGGGGACAAGCGGTATGAGTTTGTCGAAAGCACCGAGCTGTACCGTTGGGCGTTCAACAACTTCTCCTTTAAGGAGGTCGCAAATTCCACCGACCCGGTCTGCGAAATGCCTGTTGAGCTGTCTCTCGACACCGATTTTGTCTCGCTCTATTTTGAAAAGCCCTTCGTGACGGTGCTCCCCAACGAGGCGGACGATTCAACGATAGTCATTAAAACCCACCTAAATGCCGAATCGGTGGAGGCTCCCGTTAAAAAGGGGGAGGTAATGGGCACGGCGGAGGTAATTTACGCCGAGCAGGTTATAGGCACCGTTAATCTTATTGCAGGGGATAACATCAAGGCAAGCAAGCTGCTTATAGGTCTGAAATATGTAAAGGGCTTTTTCAGCTCGGTATATATGAAGATTGTATACGCGCTTATCGCGCTCGCGATTGTAATATTTATACTGATGGTAATAAGACTGAATCTTGCGCGGCTTAAAAAGCGCAAGGTGAAATATATACCCTACGGGAAAAAGAAAGGTGATAGAAATGAACATTAAAAAAATTCTTGCGGCACTTCTTGCCATAACCCTTTGCGCGGGGCTTTCCGCCTGCGGAAAGGAAAAGGAGAGCGCAGAAAGCAAAGCGTCTGAGACGGAAAAATACGGCACCCACCACGCTGTTATAACCGTGGAAAATTACGGTGAAATAAAGCTTGAGCTTGACGGTGATACCGCTCCGATAACGGTTAAAAACTTTGTCGAGCTTGCGAAAAGCGGCTTTTACGACGGGCTTACCTTCCACCGCATAATTTCGGGCTTTATGATTCAGGGCGGCGACCCTGAGGGCAACGGCACGGGCGGCAGCGATAAAACCATCAAGGGCGAGTTTTCCGCCAACGGAGTGGAGAACAACATTTCCCATAAGCGGGGAGTTATCTCTATGGCGCGGGCGACGCCCTATGACAGCGCCTCCTCCCAGTTTTTTATTATGCACAAGGACGGCACTCACCTTGACGGACAGTACGCCGCCTTCGGTCATGTGACAGAGGGTATGGAGGTTGTGGATAAAATCGCCGAAAACACCCCCGTTACCGATAATAACGGTACGGTTTTAAGGGAAAACCAGCCGATTATTAAATCGGTGGTTATTACCGATTAAAACCCAAAAAAACAAACCCCGAGGGACGGGCGGATTACTCCGCTTAAGCTCCTCGGGGATTTTTTATCCAAACAGTATTGAGAAGATCTCCTGCAAATAGGCGGTGGCTGTAACTCCGTCCCTTGCGGGTACGTAGAAAATGCAGTAGCAAAGCACCGCTAAAACAATAAGCAGAATTATTGACAGTATCAGAATCGGAAGATTGCCCGAGGAAATAAAGCTGTTCTTTTTCGGGTAATCCTCGTCATAATGAAACACAAAGTTGTCGTCGTCTTCGGGCGCATAGGACTGACGGTAATACTCCCTGCGGATATTACGGGGCTTTTCAGGCTCAATAAACACATTGGGTATTTCGTTAACCGCGCTGTCGCCGTCCTCGGTAAAGGACATACCGCCCGATACCGCCACGTCATTTGATTTAGAAGTAAAGGAGCTGAGCGGCTGTGCCGAAGGGCTATCGCCCTCCTCACCGCCGTCTTCCGACTCTTGCTCGCCGCTTTCGTCTGTTTCTTTAGCAGGCTCGTCCTTATCCTCCTGCGGTGCGGCTTCTTCACCTGTATCACTTTCGGAAGAAGCTTCTTCACTTTCGGGTGCGGTTTCCTCCTCTTGCTCTGAGGGCTCGTCATTCCGGGCTTCTTCGGGGGCGGCAGAAGAATCGTCCTCCGCTTTGACAGCCGCAACAGCCGTAGCTTCGGTCGGCACCGCCGCAGAAACGGTGGCTGGCTTGGCTTTTAAATCAAGCGTGTAAAGCTCTTCAATATAAGGGTGAATAAGGGTTTTCATAACGGTTTTGCGAACCGTCTTATTATCGGAAAGCAAAATCATAGACTGCGGACCGCTCTCGATTATACAGCCCGCAAAGGTTCCGTCGGGAGTTACAAGCGGAGTAGCCCCGTTTATTACGCTGATTTTTTCGTCCGAATTTATACCGTATTTACCGTTATCAATTTCGGAAAGGGTTTTGGCAATGGCGCGGGCGGTAATATCAATTATCCCCTCTTCGCCGAAAAGCTGTCCCGTAATAATTATTACTCGACTGCGCGATACCGCCCTTGCAAGGTCATGCACAAGGCTTTTTTTGTCGGCGGCTTTGTCGGTAAGCAGTCTCATACGGCAGCAACCGCAGAGATTAAACTCCATCTCAAAATCGGTATTTGTTTTATAATATACTATGTCCACCTTAATATTCTGTAACATTTATGCTCCTCCTTAGGCTGACGAGAGTTGAACCCGTCACGCCTGACATTTGAATAATTTTGTTCGTACTTGTCTCATCTCTTG
>JBJEOE010000074.1:0-8778 GCA_051880555.1 Acutalibacteraceae bacterium | reverse complement strand
TCATCCTCAGCGAAATATCTCGATTGGGGTATGTGTGCGAATGGCAATGTATTGATGGCGCATCTTATCTTCCCCAAAGCAGAAAGCGGGTGTTCTTTGTCGGATTTTTTGATACCCGATGTGCCGGAGGGATATTACCTATCGAGAGAAAAGTCAGTACGTCTCTTTCCGAACTCACAGATAGAATGCCGCAAGGAAAGCGAGTCTATGATGCAAACGGAGTAGCAATAACCCAAACCGCGACATGCGGCGGATTCGGAGGTAAGACCGGATTGTATCTTGTAGATATGAACGAAGGTTCAAAATTCACCGAAAATGCTCGCTGCATTACAACGAGACAGGACTCGGGCATAAGTAAGCGCAAAGGCGAGCATTCTGCTGTATTTGTTGAGGAAGACGGAGTATATCCGGTTATTAATCCCGACAGGGGAAAAATACGGCAAAAGGGTCCACGCATCCGCCCTAACGGCGCCCCGTCATACTGTCTGACTGTCGTTGACCGGCACGGAATTATCAGAAAAGGACGCATCAGAAGGTTGGTTCCACAGAATGCTTCAGGCTATATAACACTTTCGGCTGCGGTATTTTTAATATTCCGTCTATGGTCAAATATATGGTCAAAGATTTTTTAAACAGTGAAATCTACACATACAAAACAATTATTCATTATTCATTAGCGAAGCGATTTCATTATTCATTACGAAAATCCGATTTAATGAATAATGAATATTGAATAATGAAAAATGAATAATACAAAACGAAAATCCGCCCTCTTTCGAGAACGGATTTTCGTTTTGGTGGGGACTGCGCGGTTCGAACGCGCGACCTCCTGCGTGTGAACGCGCTTGCAACGTCACTTTCCGCTTAAAACGGCTTTTTCCGCCCCTTTTCGCTCGGAAAGCCTTACTTTTTAGAACTCTTGTATCCACTGCTTCCGTGTACTCCGAAACGGTAGGTGGTCTGTTATGTGGTCAACAGGGATTTCCGCAGAATAATGCGCATTACACGCCTCTAGCATTTGCGCGAGGTGCAATTGTTTTTATACGGTTCTTTTGCCTTATAACAACACCTTGTTCAAGTCAAAATTTGCGCCGCAGTAGGCAAAGAACAGCGAGCAAGCTCTCTATGCAAAAGTTTTTTAGGCTAATTTTTAATATAATCCAAAATCAGCCATAATTTAAAAAATAATCAAAAGTAATTCTAAAATCATTCAACCTCAAATATCATTCAGCCCGCTTAAATACAGCTAGAACCGACTGATTTTCACGGTCATTTACAAAATGATAACCTAAATTCATAAGATAATCGCCGCCGAAGCGCTTATCGCTGCCGTCAAGGGCGTAAACCGCGTTTTCGTCCAGTCCCTCGAACAGGATATATTCATCGGGCGCGTATGGGGTCGCCTTACTGCTGTTAAGGGTGAGTATCACGGTGTTTTTATCCTCCGAAATAAACTCGATAGCGCAAACATCGCTCTCAAAGGGGGATTTTAAGCGGTAGCAGTCTCCCTTATGGAATACCTCGCCTAATTCGCGGTAGGTCTTTATCGCCTTTTCGGCGGTTTTAAGCTCCTCCTCGGTGCATTTGTTAAGGTCAAGCTCAAAGCCGAACTGTCCCGCCAATGCCACGTTACACCGCATTTCAAAGCTTGTGATTCTTCCCACCTGATGGTTAGGTACAGCCGAAACGTGCGCGCCCATTGCACTGAACGGATAAACAATGCTTGTGCCGTACTGGATTTTAAGGCGTTCCACCGCGTCGCTGTCGTCGCTCGTCCAGGTCTGGGGCATATAGTAAAGCATACCCGCGTCAAAGCGCCCGCCGCCGCTTGCACAGCTTTCAAAAAGGATATTCGGGAAACGCTGTGTTATTGTTTCAAGCACCCTGTAAAGCCCTAAAATATAGCGGTGCATTACCTCGCCCTGACGCGCCCCGTCTAAGAGTGCCGAGCCCGGCGCGGACATATAGCGGTTCATATCCCACTTAACGTATTCAATATTAGCGCGGCTTAAAATTCCGCTTAAAGTATCTATAATATAATCGCATACGTCCTCTCTCGAAAGGTCGAGGGTGTACTGATTCCTTACCTGATAGGACTCTCTGCCCTTTGTATGTATAATCCAGTCGGGGTGATTCTTAATAAGCTCCGTTCCCGGGTTTACCATTTCAGGCTCAAACCAAAGACCGAAACGCATACCGAGGGCGTTTATACGCTTTGCAAGACCCTCTAAGCCGTTCGGTAATCTGTCTCGGTTTTCGTACCAGTCACCGAGACCGCAGCTATCGTTTATTCGGGAACTGAACCAGCCGTCGTCAAGCACCATTGTGTCTATGCCGACCTTTGCCGCTTTTTCGGCTATGGCGACTATCTTATCCTCGTCAAAATCAAAGTAGGTGGCTTCCCAGTTATTTATAAGTACAAAACGCTCGGTATCTCTGTACTTGCCCCTGCAAAGGCGGGTGCGGTAGAGCTTGTGGTAAATGCGCGACATCTCGCCGAGACCCTTTGCGGAATAAACCAACACCGCCTCGGGTGTTTGGAAGCTCTCGCCCTTCTCCAAAACAAACTGAAAATTAGTCGGATTAATTCCTATGTAAGCGCGGGTGCCGTTATATGTGTTTTTCTCCGCTCCCGCTGTAAAGTTACCGCTGTAAACAAGGTTGAAGCCGTAAACATTGCCGTGGTTTTCGGTTGCGTTTTTATCGCAAAGAGCAATAAAAGGATTATGCATCGCACTGCTGCAGCCGTAGCGGCTGTCTATTCCCTGATTGCCGTAAACAACGGGCTGTCTTGTAATGTGACGTTCCCTCGCCCACGCGCCGTCAAGGTGGAGTATTTCCTGCTCGGGACTGCCGTAAAAATCCACCGTCGCACTCATTGCGGAATCAAGGAGCAGTTTTTCTCCCCTGTTTACTATTTTTGTACTGCGGGTGATAGCGTCCAAATCCTCAAATACCGAATAGGAAAGGAAAACATCTACATTTTGGTAGGTATCTTCAAGACGTATAACAAGCGTTTGAACCTTATCCCCCTCCTCGCAGTAGGTGGCGGGAAGTCCCTCCAAAGCGGGCTTGCCGTCCAATATCTCGTAACCCTTATATGTAAGGCGGGAAACGCGGCTGCCGTCCGCAAAGGTGAATTCGGCAGAGGGTATACGCATATCCGCATTTCCGTAGCTCGAATATTCAAGCGGCAAAACGTCGGAATTTCCGAGCGGCATATCAAAAGGAACTAAGTTTCTTCCCGAATAAACGCAGGAATCCGCGCGGTCAAGGGGATTTTTAAGCCTTTTACCCCAATAACGATGCAAAAGATACTGCCCGCCCGACACCTCCATGGCATAGGTAGTGGTTTTTGTATTTAAATAAAATATTTCTGTCTTATTATCGTATTTAATCATAAATAATCCTATTTCCTTATTCTTTAATTGATTTTGCCGAACGATAATACTTTTTTATAAATCAAAATTAAATGTTGCCTTTGATTACAGTAAATCTTTTATTTCAGTATCGGTAAATCCTTTATGCTCGGCATTTCGGTCAGATATTTCTTAAGCATTTCGGGGTTGTAGCCGTTGTTTTCGATTATTTCCTTATAGAAATATGCGCTGGGCTTAGGCGTGCGCTTAAAGCCGTGTTCGCGGTCAACGTCAACCAAGCCGAACCTCGGAATATATGTCCACCACTCGTAATTGTCAAGGAAAGACCAATACAGATAGCCCCTTACATCCACTCCGTCCTTTATTGCCTCGCTCAAAGCGCAAAGGTATTCCACAAGATATACTATTCTGAAATCGTCGTCATCGCAGGAGCAACCGTTTTCGGTAATGTAAACCGGCTTATCCTTAAGTCTGCTTAGATTGTGATACATACATTCGGGATAAAATTCATCAAGATAGAAATTCATCGGCAACATTCTGGTTTCGGTAAAGGGATAACGCTTAGAAGATAAATCCGCCTTGCGGGCGTCTACCATTTCCCTTGTATAAAGGTTTATTGACCAATAATCTACCGTGTTCTTAATTTCCTTATCAAATATTCCGTCCTTACCCGGCAAAACCAGCTCGCCCGTACGCATTGCGTGGAAGAAAAATTCGTGATTTATTACATCCATATAATGCTGCATTGCAAGGTCGAAGGGATCGTTCTGCCTTTTGCCGCAGAACTGAACAAGCGCGTGCGCCGAGCTTACGGGCTTGTTTGAGAACTGCTTAATTAAATGATAGCCCCTTGCGTGGTATATTACGCTGTTGAATTTGTGGGTCAGGCGTTCCTCGCTCCGTCCCAAATTAAACTCGTTTATAACATTCCAAAAATCAACATAGGGACTGATTTTCGGAAGTATGTAATTCAAATAGCGCTCAAAATATTTAAGGTTTTCAAGGCTTTGAAAATCACCCTTATCCGCGAACCATTTAGGCACCGAAAAATGCACAAGCGTTACAAAGGTTTTTATGCCCTTTTCCTTTAAAAGTGCAAGCTCTCTTATATAATGGTCGGTTGCCTCTTTATTAAATTCGCCCTCGTGCGGCTCAATTCTCGCCCATTCAACCCCCATACGGAATGCCTGATGACCAAGCTTACCTAAAAGCTCAACGTCCTCCTCGACCATATTGTAATGATTGCAGGCAGTGCCCGACGCCTCGCCGTTCCAACCTTTTTTAAGACTTTCCAGCTCATTATACCAGCTGTTGGAATAAATGTTATTTCCTTCTATCTGGTGGGCGGCGGTTGCGCTTCCCCACAAAAAGCCTTCGGGAAAATCAAATGCTTTAATACTAAATACATCTGTCATTTCGCTTTTGCCTCCATTTTTTATGAATAGTTACAAAGAGTTTTAAAACTCTGCAAGACGCTCCTCTATAATAAGGAAAAATCATACCTTCCCTCTTCGGGCTCTAAGGCGGTCCAGGCAAAAATACCAAGGGTCATCTCATTGCAGTTTGCAAGCTTCATAAGCCGTATATCTTCACTAAGGATTTCGGGACAATCCTGCCATTGGTCGGGGTTATAATCTCCGCCGTGGGTAATATGCGGAAATTTCTCATTTATATATTTTTTCAAGACAATAGCTCCTAACGTCTTTCAAAATTCTCTCCTATATTAAATGATTTGTGATAGCTGCTTAGATATTGCCCGCGCCATAAAGTACATTCCCAAATCATTAGGGTGCGTACCGTCCACTGTGCATTCCCTAAAACAGTCTTTCGGAAAATAGGTTGAACCGTCCAAAAAGAAAACGTTTTTATCCCCGCAGACTGCCGCATTAACATAGGTTTCGGCAATTATAGCGCGTCGTTCACTTACCTGCTCCATATTCAAGCCGTCAGGCATTGATAAAATAAGTATCGGAACGGTCGGATTTTTTTGACGGATTATTTTGAAAAAATTTTCGTGGGTGCTTTTTAAAAACTCGGCGTTCGGCGCGTTATGGTCGTAATCAAGCACTAAAGCAGTCATATCAAGTCCTGCAATATATTCCGCCAATTTCGTCTGCCCCTTGCAGCTGCCCGCAAAGCCCAAATCAATAAAATCACAATCAAGCTCTCTTGATACGAAGCCTTCATAAATATTTCCCGCTCTTGAAGCGGCAAAGCCCTGCGTGATCGACGAGCCGCAGAAAACTATCGGCTTTTCTGTCTTATAATCCGAATGAGCGCTTAGCTTGGCTCCGCCTTCAAGTCCTATCTCCAAAGAAAGAATTTCCCTGCCGTAAGGAAAATAAACGGTATACTCCTCCGATTTTCCCGAAAGCTTCAAAAACGATTCATAGCCGTCTTCTGTATCAAGCGGAACTGTAAAGGTTCCTACGTATTCCTGAATGCCGTTAACGGTTTTATATAAATCAAAGCCGCAATCAGCATTTTTGGAAATTGTGGGGCATCCGAAATTATAAGGCTTGTGTTTCACGCGAACCGCTATAAAGGCAGAATCGGTCTTAAATCTGGCACGAACTCCTGCGGTAGCCACATAGTGAACGTCAATTTCGGGAATAGCGGAGCCTATATTATCGGGCAAGCGATGAAAATTATCGGTGCCCTGAGGCAGACCGTAAAGCCTTATCGGGCTTTCAAAGGCATTATAAAACACTGCATTCTTTTCAGTGAGCTTTAAACCCTCCTGTGAATAACCGAACCAAACAGACAAAATGTGTACTTTCTCCTTGCTATATAACGTTCACTAAAGTTTATCGCTTATAAATTGTTTCCGTTTCAGGATTCTGATAAAGCCTAATCCAATCTATCTGATATTCCGCAGGCAGCACAGTATCTGGAGTAATTCCTGAAGGATAGTTCAACCAATCCATATCCCAGAGATATGGTTGAATGCCCAATATTAAATACTGCGGATCGTGAAAAACAGACTCATCTTCATATCCCCACTTATTTAATATTTCATCGAATGTGTATTCGCAGTATACGTATCCGTCAACCGAAAACTTATATCCCGTTTCGGTCCATTCAAATCCGTATATGTGATACTCGTCGCTTAAATTTGATGAATCGTTAAAGGTATAATGCGTTCTTACAAAGGGGGATCCCATATCCGTATGAATATCTCTATCCCAAATATGCAAATTAGGATGTATTGTATCGTTGCTTGCGAAGGTCTCAATAATATCAACCTCCACCATACCCGAAGCTGTTTGATACGCTGTATCTCCCTTTGCCCAAAAAGATGCAGATAAGCCTCTTTCCATAGGAATTTTAGCTCTCATTTCAAGATATCCGTATTTGAATTGCATCGTATGCTGTGTCGTAACCTCATAAGGCGCAATATATCCGTTGTCGCTTCTGTTTACTGCAAGAGAAAGCGATCCCTTTGATACGGATATGCTTTTTTCGCTGTTATCCAGTGTAAGTCCTGCAACAGTATTCGATAAATCCATAGTACCCCATTTATCGGGATCAAGTCCATAAGACTTAAATTCATCCGACCAAACAAGAACTCTGTCGCCCTTTTGCTGCAATGCAGCTTCAGATCCGAGAAGCATTTGCTTCATCTCCGTCAATTCAACAGCAGGTTCTATAATTCTATCGCCGTTTATATCCGCCGCCCATGTGTATTTCGTCACTCCTGAAGACATTTTTTTCAGTCTGACAAGATCAAGCACATTTACGGAATTATCATCGTTTATATCACCTGCAATATGATTTTCAAGGTCTTCATATTCATCGGTTACCGGCTTTGATTCCCATATTGCGTATACCATGTTCAAGTTCTTTAAAAGTAAGGTGTCCGCGCCTACTGTTTCCGAATTCTTTTCCAAAGAAAAGCCTTTGAAAATATAACCCGAGCGTACAGGTTCTTTTAAATCACCTAAAACAGAAGCATCGTCGTACGATAAATAAGCGTCTCTGCCATCATAATTATCAACGAATAAAGACGTATTCTGCGAATAAATATTAACTTCGTCAATATAAAAATCAAATTCACACTCTGAATAAATCCTGTAGGTCGGATCTGAATCCCAAGCCTTTTTCGGTGCCACGGCTAGCAAAAGGCTTCCTTCGCCCGCGTTTTCGGGAATATTAATATAAAAAGTTTCTTCAACCCATCCATTGGTATTTGATCCCAGCTTTTTAAGCAAAACAGATCCGTTCATATTGACGGGATCAAAAGCACTGCCTGTATAATTTCCCGCAATCAGATCCGCTTTTCCGACACCTAAAAATATCGATATGTTTTTGCTATCGCTTTTAGGCGTATAATTTTCAAGCTTGTAACGAAGCTGAACTGCGTATTTTCCTCCCGGCTTTAACTTTATTGTTTCGGAATCGCTGTTCAGATAAGCTCCTGTTGAATTAAGCTTCATGATGTAGTTTATGCCTTGCTCGCTATAATCCTCTGATTTTTTGGAAAAATGCAGATAATTCGAGTTATCTATGCTCCATGTTGTTGTCGTTCCGTTTGCCCAGGAAGACGGATATGTCCAAAAATCTCCTTCCTCGTGAGGATTATAATTTTCAAAGCCAATATGATACAGCGGTTCCAAACCGCCTGTCGTTTCATAATCTACATAAGAATCAATTTGAACATCATCAATATATAAGTCATATGACGTCCACTCATACGGTGTGTATTCAGCGTTGCTATAGTCCGTGTTCTGTGTTGCAGCGATACCTAACAGTAAGCTTCCGTATCCCGCATCAACAGGAATGGTTATAAGGTAGGTTCTTTCAACCCAGCCCGATGTGTTAGCTGTTATTCTGTCTAAGACAACAGCCCCGTTAACAACATTGCGCCAAGCGTTTGATTCTAAATCTGTATAATTATTACGCAAAAGGTCATCGGTTGCCGTTCCCAGATAAAGCATTACATTAGAGTTGTTTTCGTCCGGCACATAGTTTTCAAGCTTATAGCGCATTTTAACCGTATATTTTTCACCCGGAACAAGCTTGATTGTATCGGTGCTGCTGTTTGTACAAGCTCCGGTTTCATTTAATTCCATATAATAATAAAATGGGAAATCCTTCCATACCGCATACCGATCGTTTTTATCCGCAGCCTTTGAAAAATGCAAGTAATCCTGATTTTCTATACTCCATTTGACACTTCCGTCATCCGCCCAAGCCCAAGAGGTCGGATTATTCCAAAAGTCTCCTTCGGTCGGTGTGAACTTCTCAAAGCCTATATGATAGCTTTTGACCGAATCAATGCTTACAGAATCAATAAGCAGCTCAAAGCAGGAATATGTATAAGATGAGAAGGTTGAGCCGTCTCCCGTATTCGATATCGGGGTTATTCCCAAAAGCAAGCCGCCTTCTCCTGCGTTCT
>JBJEOE010000073.1:0-8808 GCA_051880555.1 Acutalibacteraceae bacterium | reverse complement strand
CGATTTTTCCGATTCAAAAAAATTTAAAGTAACTGCTGAAAACTCCCTGCCTAAGGATAATGCGGATATATATTCCGAAAACGGCGAGTATTATTTAATCTTTGACGGTAAGGTTGCAAAAGCCGACGAAAAGACGGTTAAAAACATACTTGCCGACGGCTCGGTTAAAAAAAGGGTTTACGATTATAAGAATCTTTATAAAAGCTACCCTGATTTGGGCGGCATAGTATTCGACGCGATGCTGGCGGCGTATCTTATTAACCCCTCTGCCTCCTCCTATTCCGCCGAAAGGCTTATAAGCGAGTACGTCTCCCCCGCTCCCGCGATTGAGGGAGAATGTGACGGTGCTTTTAAAAATGCCTGCCTTTTCTCGGTCTGCTGTGACAGGCTCGAAAAGGAGCTTAATGAAACAAACCAGCGAGAATTACTTGACGAAATCGAACTGCCCCTCGCAAAGGTTTTAGGCGATATGGAGCTTTGCGGCTTTTTGGTTGACAAAAACGGGCTTAAAGCCTTGTCCCAAGAGCTAAAAGAACGGATTGAGGTTATAGAAAAGGAAATATATTCCCTTGTAGGGTACGAATTTAACCTAAATTCACCAAAGCAGTTAGGGGTTGCCCTTTTTGAAAAATTAGGTCTTCCCGCAAAGAAGAAAACCAAGAGCGGCTACAGCACCAACGCCGAGGTTTTAGAGGAGCTTCGCTACGCCCACCCCGCAGTAGGTCTGTTGCTTGAATACCGCAAGCTTTCAAAGCTTAAATCCACCTATGCCGACGGACTTCAGGAATGTATCTCCGACGACGGTAGGATTCACTCAACCTTTAATCAGACCGAGGCGAGAACGGGCAGAATAAGCTCGCTTGAGCCGAATCTCCAGAATATACCCGTCCGCACCGAGGAGGGGCGCAGACTTCGCGCCTACTTCATAGCTCCCGAGGGCAGAGTACTTTGCGACGCGGACTATTCCCAGATTGAGCTTAGAGTACTCGCAAGCATAGCGAACGATAAAAATATGATAGAAGCCTTCAACACGGGAACCGACATTCACACGGTCACCGCCTCTCAGGTTTTCGGTCTGCCCGTAGATATGGTGACGCCGGAGCTCAGAAGCCGCGCAAAGGCGGTAAATTTCGGCATTGTCTACGGCATAGGCGCCTTTTCCCTTTCAAAGGATATAGGCGTAACAAGAGCCGAGGCGGACAGATATATAAAGAGCTATCTTGCCACCTACCCCGCGGTCGCCGAATATATGGAAAAAACGATTGACAGCGCAAAGAAAGACGGCTTTGTCACCACCCTTTACGGCAGGCGCAGACGATTGCCCGAGCTTTCAAGCTCCAACGGCAATCTGCGGGCTTTCGGGGAGCGTGCGGCGAGAAACGCCCCGATTCAGGGAACCGCCGCCGACATTATTAAGCTTGCTATGATACGGGTATTTGAGAAGCTTAAAACCGACCTGCCCACCGCAAAGCTTATTCTTCAGGTACACGATGAATTGATAGTCGAGTGTGACGAAAAGGATTCGGAAAGGGTCTGCCGACTATTGGAAACCGAGATGGAAAACGCGGCGCAGTTGGCAGTAAGACTTACCGCCGACGCACATTCGGGCAAAAACTGGCTTGAGGCGAAGGAATAATGAATATCTTATTTGTATGCACGGGCAATACCTGCAGAAGTCCTATGGCAGAGGGGTATTTGCGTTCAAAAAAGCTTGACGGAATAACGGTACTGAGCCGCGGTCTGGCATGCGACGGCTCGCCTGTTAGCCTTAATTCCAAAACGGCTATGGCGGAGGTCGGAATTGATATAAGCGGACATATCTCACAGCAGATATCCGACCGCGATATAATCAAGGCGGATAAAATAATCTGCCTTTCCCCCTCCCACAAGGCGGCGCTATTATCGGTGGGCGTGCCCGAAAATAAGCTTTTTGTTTTAGGAAACGGAATTTCCGACCCGTTTGGGGGAGACCTCCCGATTTACCGCCGTTGCCGTGATGAAATTTTTGCGGCGATTGACGAGCTTCAAAAAGACGGTTTTTTCGGCAATATATGTATAGTTCCACTCGAAGAAAGGCATATAAAAGATATTGCAAAGCTTGAAGCTCTCTGCTTTTCGGAGCCGTGGAGCGAGGATGGCATACTTGAGGCCTACCGATTAGGTACAAAATTTTTTGTTGCCGAAAACGGCAAGAATTTTATGGGCTACATAGGCATTAAGGCGGTTATAGACGAGGGGTATATCACCAACGTCGCGGTTTACCCCCAGTATAGAAGAACGGGTGTTGCGACGGCTCTGCTAAGTAAGGTTTTTGAGTACGCTGAGGAAAAGCGTTTAAGCTTTGTATCCCTCGAGGTGCGCGCCTCTAATACGGCGGCGGTTTCCCTCTATCAAAAAACAGGCTTTAAAGAAGAGGGCAGAAGAAAAGATTTTTACAGACTTCCGCGCGAGGACGCGCTTATTATGACAAAGAGGTTTTCCTATGAAGATTCTGGCAATTGAAAGCTCCTGTGACGAGACCGCCGCGGCGGTAACTATGGAGCGCGAGGTGCTCTCAAGCATTGTTTCAACCCAAATTGCAGAGCACAGAATATACGGTGGGGTTGTCCCCGAGATAGCCTCAAGGCGGCATACCGAAGCGATTTCCGCCGTTTGCGGGGACGCGCTTAAAGCTGCGGGGCTTACCTATTCCGACATTGACGCAGTGGCGGTCACCTTTGCGCCCGGTCTTATAGGCGCTCTGCTTGTTGGGGTAAATTTTGCAAAGGGACTTGCGCTCTCGCTTAATAAGCCGCTTATCCCCGTTCATCACCTGCGGTCGCATATTGCCGCAAACTACATTACCAACCCCGAATTAAAGCCCCCATTTCTCTGCCTTTTGGTATCGGGCGGGAACACGGTAATAGCCGAGGTTACGGATTATACAAAATTCAAAATTTTAGGCGGCACACGGGACGACGCGGCGGGCGAGTGCTTTGATAAGACGGCGCGCGCTTTAGGGCTTGCTTACCCCGGCGGCGTAACCCTTGACAAAATTGCGACAAAGGCAGACCTTAAAAAATACCCCCTCCCCCACCCGAAGGTAAGCTCGGGCGAGTTTGATTTCAGCTTTTCGGGGCTTAAAACGGCGGTTATGAACCTTGTTAATAACTCCGCGCAAAAGGGGGAGGAAATCGACGTGCCGGTCGTCTGCGCTACGGTGCGGCAAAGGGTCTGCGATATGCTTATTGAAAAAACTCTTTTTGCTGCCGAAAAGTACAGCTACAAAACCTTAGCGGTCGCGGGCGGGGTTTCGGCAAACAGCGAGCTTCGTTTGCGTTTGACCGACGAATGTAAGCGGCGGGGCATTAACCTTTATTACCCCGAGCTTAAATACTGCGGCGACAATGCGGCTATGGTGGGCGTTCAGGCATTTTACGAGTATAAAGACGGCAATATCGGCGACAGCTCACTTAATGCGGCGGCGACATTGCCTATTGATTACCGATAAATTTCAAAAAAGGAACAGCGTTATGAATAAAAAGCTTTTATTGATAGTAAACCCCTGTTCCGGCAGGGCGAAAATGAGAACCGAGCTTTTAAAGGTGGTTGAAATACTCTCCGCCGACGATTACTCCGTCACGGTCTATCCCACAAAGGCGCGGGGCGACGCTACCGAATACGTTTCCGCTTTAAAGACAAACGAATACGAAAAAATAGTCGTCTGCGGCGGGGACGGCACCTTAAACGAGGTTATAACTGGGCTTATGCAGTCGGGACTTCACTGCACCCTCGGCTATATACCGTCGGGCACCCTTAACGAGTGGTCGTCGGGCCTCGGTATTGCAAGGAGCATCCCTAAAGCCGCCGCCGATATTACCACAGGCAAAAAGATACGGCTTGATATAGGCAAATTCGGCGATAAGTATTTTTCCTACACCGCCTCCTTCGGCGCGTTTACCGACGCCTCCTATTCCGCACCGCAGGACGTTAAAAACGTACTCGGTCAGGCGGCGTACTTCTTTGAGGGCATTAAAAGCCTCGGCAATATAAAGCCCGTTCATTTAAAATTCAAAACCGCCGAGCGCGAGACCGAGGGCGATTTCCTGTTCGGGGCGGTTTCAAATTCAATGTCGGTAGGCGGAATAGTCAAGTTTGACGAATCGATAGTAAAGCTTAACGACGGACGGTTTGAAATACTGCTTATAAGAAACCCCGACAATATTTTAAAGCTCCAGCCCATAATAGACGGTATTTTAAAGCGCGCTTTTGATAAAGAAGGAATAGAATTTTTTACCGCCGATTCGATTACGGTAACAGGCGGCGAAGGGCTTTCCTGGACCCTTGACGGCGAATACGCCGAAGGGTCGGACGAAATAGTAATTTCAAACCTCCATAACGCGATTGAGCTTGTAGTCCCGCAATAAAAGCACATTTACAGGAAATAATAAAGTAATAGGATAAAATAAAGGGAGTTTTCATATGTTTACAAGAGATATAGGCGTGGATTTAGGCACCGCCAACACCTTGGTCTGCGTTAAGGGCAAGGGAATAATAATGCGCGAGCCGTCGGTTGTGGCGTACGATATAAGAAACGACGCGGTACGCGCCGTAGGTACAGAGGCTAAGGAAATGATAGGCAGAACCCCCGGCTCGATAGTCGCGGTAAGACCCCTTAAGGACGGGGTTATCGCCGACTTTGACGTAACGGCGGCAATGCTTAAAAGGTTTATAAGGCAAGCGCTTAAGGGCTCGGTATTTTCCCGAGTACGAATGGTGGTATGTATCCCCGCAGGGGTCACCGAAGTTGAAAGCCGCGCGGTTTACGACGCGGCAAAGCAGGCAGGCGCTACAGACGTTGATTTGGTTGAGGAGCCTATGGCGGCGGCGGTCGGCGCGGGACTTCCCGTGTGGGACGCGGCGGGCAGTATGGTAGTCGATGTAGGCGGCGGCACAAGCGAGGTTGCGGTAATTTCATTAGGCGACATTGTTACCGCCCAGTCAATTCGCGTTGCGGGCGATGACCTTGACGAGGCGATTATAAACTACGTCCGCAAAAAGCACAACCTGCTAATAGGCGAGCGTACTGCGGAGCAGATAAAAATAGAAATAGGCTCTGCAAAGCCATATGAAAACGAAACCTCGATTGAAATTAAGGGACGAAATCAGGTAGACGGTCTGCCGAAAAACGTGATTATAACCTCCGAGGAGGTACGAAACGCTATGACCGACCCGATTTCCCAGATAATAGATACAATACGGCTCACCCTTGAAAAGACCCCGCCGGAGCTTGCGGCGGATATAATCGACCGCGGAATTACCCTTACGGGCGGCGGCGCGCTGTTGCGCGGCTTTGCGGAGCTTATCGCCGAGGAAACGGGTATGCCCGTGTCTGTAGCCGCGAATCCGCTTGACTGCGTAGTTTTGGGAACGGCGAAAAGGCTTGAAGCCGACAACGGCTTTGACAATTATGTTTTCCGCCGCGGAAAGCGGTTCAGGTAGTACTCAAAAACGCCCTGCCGATTTTTTCCACCGCGTTATTTTCGGTGATAAGTCTGCCGTGTTCTCTTGTATATTCCGCGACTATCGGAGAATCGCTTCGGCTTAAGCAAAACTCGTTCATAAAGAAAAAATCGCAGTCGGAGCGCGGGCTTATTAAAAGACGGTAGGTACCCGTCATTTTGTAAAGACTGCTTAATATGCGCGGTCTTACTTTATAAAGCCGCACCGCCCCGCTTATAAGCGCGGAGGAATCGGCAAATTCGAGGGTTCTCACGGAACTTACAAAATTTCGTTTTGAAGAATCGGCGGACGATACAGTGATAACACAGCCCGCGTTTTCCCTCGCCCTTATTTCAACCAGCAGATCTCCGTCAAGCTCGGTTTCATATTCCGAAAGGCTTTCCTTTAAAAGCAGTCCCACTGTAAGCCTTGTCTCGCTTGTCGCGGCGTTTAGCCTTTCATACGCACCGAAGAAGGACAGCACCTCGCTGTCGGTAAGGGTGATTTTAAGCTTTTTTTGCCCGATTTTTAAAACCGTCATCGTCTTCCCCTCCAAAAAATATTTGCCGCTGTTTAAATATTTGCATTTTCGGTTAAAATAATTTCGAGGTGGCAAATATGCAAGAAAATAAAAAAATGAGCGGCAAAGCCGCATTCTTCCGCGCGATGCTCTACACGGCTTCGGCAATCGCGCTTATTATTATAGGTTATTTCAGTGCCGGATATTTTTTCGGCTGAAAAAAATACAAAGGAGTTAAATTATGAGCTATTCTGTTCTTAAAAGCGGCACCGATATAAGAGGTATCGCAAGCGATTTGGGCGGCAAGGAGGTAAACCTCACCGCCGAGGCGGTTTACGATATTACCGCCGCTTTTGTAGTGTGGTACATAAATAAATATGATAAAAACCCGACCGAAATGCAGGTTGCGGTCGGTCACGATTCAAGAATCACGGGCGAGGCGATTGCGGCTAAGGTTAAAGAGGCGCTAATTAACGCGGGCGTTACCGTGCTCGACTGCGCGCTTGCCTCCACCCCCGCTATGTTTATGACAACCGTTGACCTTAAAACCGACGCCGCCGTTCAGATAACCGCAAGTCACCACCCCTTCGACCGCAACGGGCTTAAATTTTTCACACCCGAGGGCGGGCTTGATTCTTCGGATATTGAGAAGATAGTAAAGCTTGCCGATAACTGCGAGGAAATCATCTGCAACAAGGCAGGCGAGGTTAAGCCCTACAATTATATGACCGAGTACGCCGCGCGGCTTCGCAGAATGATATGCGAGGCGGTCGGTAAAACAGAGGAAGAAAAGCCGCTTAAGGGCTATAAAATAATTGTGGACGCAGGCAACGGTGCGGGCGGCTTTTACGCAAAGGACGTACTCCAAAAACTCGGCGCAGACACCACGGGCAGTCAGTTCTTAGAGCCCGACGGAATGTTCCCGAATCACATTCCCAACCCCGAAAACGCACAGGCTATGGAGAGCATATGCGGCGCGGTTAAAGCAAATAACGCAGACCTCGGAATAATATTTGATACCGACGTTGACCGCGCGGGTTGTGTAGGCTCGGACGGAAAGGAAATCAACCGCAACCGCCTAATAGCCCTTGCCGCGTATATGGCGGCGGACGGCAAAAAGGGCATCACCGTCGTCACCGATTCGGTCACAAGCGACGGGCTTAAGGATTACATTGAAAACACCTTGGGCGGCGTTCACTACCGCTACCGCAGGGGCTACAAAAACGTAATAAACAAGGCTGAGGAGCTCTGTGCCGGCGGCATTGACTGCCCTCTCGCCATAGAAACCTCGGGACACGCGGCGTTACGGGAAAACTACTTCCTTGACGACGGAGCGTATCTTGTAACCAAAATAGTTATTGAATTAGCGCGAGGAAAAGACATTGAAAAAATACTTGATCCGCTTAAAATGCCCGCCGAGGAGCTTGAGGTGCGCTTTAATATCTTAGACCCCGACTTTAAGACCTACGGACAAAGGGTAATAACCGAGCTCGAGGAGTACGCGAAAACCCGCCCCGATTACAAAATCGCCGACGACAACCGCGAAGGAATAAGAATTTCCACCGAAAACGGCTTCTTCCTCTTAAGACTCAGCGTTCACGACCCCGTTATGCCTATGAATTTTGAAAGCAACGTAAAGGGCGGCATAAGACAAGACGTTGAGGGCATAAAGGAATTTTTCAAAAGCTTTGATAAGCTTGATTCCAGCGCGCTTAACTGTTAATTCGCACAAACTAAATGCGGAATGATAAAACCATTCCCTACGCCGATTAATTTAATTTTATAACGTAGGGAAGGCATTTATGCTTTCCGCAGACCCAAGTATCCCCCAGTCACGACTTCGCCGCGACAGCGTCTCGGCTGCCGCCTCGGTCGGTGCTGTTGCTTTGCAACGGTGTCCACCGGACACCCGCCCCCTTTATGCAAGGGGGCAATTTATTTTTAGGTTCAATTTCGGTTGGTGCAATTTATTCTTCGCTGTCTTCGGGTTCCTCCGCGCGCATTCCACAGCCGCAGCCTTCGTCCGCCTTGCAGGGACGAGGCGGGAAAAAGTCGTCGGTCGGGAACTTAATTTTCTTAAAGGTGTCGCAGGGGCGGTCGGTGGAATAGTCGCACTGCTTTTCGGGAATACAGAAATCGTAAACAGGTATTAACATCTGTACGTTTCTTATAAGCTGTACCACCGTGAAAAGTCCCAGCGTTACATATACCGTGGGGTCTCCGCCCTTAAGGTCTGTCACCACGTTTCCGCCTATGCAGTCGCAAATGCTCTTAGGAATACAGCGCACATTTTCGTAGCAGTCGCGGATTTCCCCTATGCGGGCGGAAAGCGGAATGGGGTCTACCGCCTGAACGACGCATTTTGGCATATTGGTGGTTCTGCGGGTTTTCGAGTCACAATGCTCATCCTCTCGCATCGTGTTCGAGAAAATCTTTACATTGCCATCACTTCCGAAAAGAATTACCTTTTTCGAGAAGGAGGAAATTCCCCTTACGCACTGAGGGCAGGAGTGGGGCGCGGTAAAGACGTCAAACTCCAAAAGAAAGAAGAAGGTAAGGTCGCAGGAAAAGAAGCCCTTGTTGAAATTAACGGGCTCCACATCAATGAAAACATTAAGTACCTCCGCCGAGCGCAGACGAACGCTTATCGCATTGCAGATAAGCCCCTGATCCTCGGGCAAAAAGAAGCAACGAAGATCCTCAAGGCAATCGCGATCACAGCACAAAACAATTTGTATATAATACTACCCGCCCTCAATATGAGAGCGGGCAACTAATATTAATAGATTTCAATTTACTGCAATCCT
>JBJEOE010000072.1:0-9052 GCA_051880555.1 Acutalibacteraceae bacterium | reverse complement strand
TACTTCGTGGGAGGTATCAAAATTATCCAACGCTTTTATAAGCCCGATACAGCCGACCTGAAACAAATCGTCAAGGTTTTCGCCCCTGCCCGTAAAGCGCTGAATAACGCTTAGAACAAGCCGCAGATTGCCGTTGATAAGCGTATCCCGCGCCGAGCGGTCGCCCGCCTTAACTCTTTTTAAAAGCTCCTCCTTTTCCGCCTCCTTTAAAAGCGGCAGCTTTGAGGTATCCACCCCGCATATAATCACCTTGTTGTTATACATAACGGCACCTCCGTAATTCCTAATAGAATTATTACCGCTATGAAGGGTGTATAAACCCGAATAATATTTTTTGTTTCGACAAAATTTACTTGCATTTTCCTTTTTGTCTGATAACAAAAGCACGGCCGCCCTATTTTGCAATAGGACAGCCGCTCAATATATCAAGGGGTTTATCGGTTATTTAAAGACGGTCAACGACAGTCGCCGATATTAAGGATATCCCAACAAGCAACCCCTGCTAATATAATATGCAAAGGGCTTAAATCGGTGACTTGCGGATAAAGAGAACGCCCAAGGTATTCGCCCCGCAATGGGAGGAAACCGTACAGCCCGCGCGGGTCATAAAGACCTCTTTAAAGGGAACCTCTTTCCTTACAAGCTCGACAATCTCGTTTACAAGCTCGGGGTCACAGCCCGCGTGGGTTATGAAAACGCGGTCAAGCTCAATATCCGAATAGTCGGATACTTTATCCTTAACATACTGCTTTAATACCTCGGAGAATTTTCCGCGGTATTTTTTTGAAACGTCCATTTTGCCGTCCTTAACCTGAATACAGGGCTTTAGCTTTAAAAGATTCGCGCCGAACATAGCAAGTGCGGAGCAACGGCCGCCCTTGTAAAGGTACTCAAGACTGTCGATAACAAAGGAGGCGTCAACACAAGGGGCAAGCGCGCGGGTTTTCTCGACCGTTTCCTCTGCGGAAAGACCGGCGTTAAGCATTTCCGCCGCCGCCACTACAAGCAGACCGCCGCCCGTTGAAAGATTCCTTGTATCAATAACATATACGTTGCCGAGCTCCTCAGCCGCAAGGCAGGCGTTGTTATAGGTTGACGACATTTCGGAGCTTATAGTAAAGTGAATTACGGTTTTGCCCGCGTCGGTGAAGGGCTTAAAAAATTCGAGACAGTCGCCGACGTTGGTTGCCGCGGTTTTGGGAAGCTCGCCCGTTTTGTCATGGTGTGCGTAAATATCGTCGGGGGTAATATCCACACCGTCGGTGTAGGTCTTATCACCCAAGGTTATTTTAAGCGGCATTACCGAAACATTATAGCGTTCGCGAAGCTCGCGGCTTAAATCGGTGGTGCTGTCGCTCGTTATTACTGTATTAGAAGACAAAATAACACCCTCTTAAAGCATTTTATCTAATTATATCATTTTAATTACAATTTAGCAACATATTTATCCGTTTTTTACGGCAACTGTAATAATTTGTAATTAAGAAAGTATATATTTTTTTAGGGGAGTGTGTTAAAATAGAATCGCGAAATTATTTCGGCAGGAATTTTAAAAGCGAAAGGATTAAAAAAATGAAGTTTTTCAAATCGGCGTCAAACATCATTTTAACCTGCGTTATTTTTGTTCTGGTCGGAGCGCTTGTTTGTTCTTTGGTCGTGATTAAAAGGAAGGACGGCTATATCTCCTCGGTCAAGGCGCAAATTACCGAAAATCAAAGCCTGATTGAAGCGGCGGAGGCTAAAATTTCCGAATACGAAAATCAGTTAGCCGAAAAGGACAAAGCCAATACCGACATAAGCGCTCAGCTTGAAGCTGAACAGAACGAAAAGAAGAAGCTCGAGGACGAAAATGCGGCGCTCAAGGAAAAAATCAAAACCCTGAGCGCCCAAAAGGCGGCCGATTCTCCCCAATCTACCGTGCCGAGCGGACAAAAGGTCTGCTACCTTACCTTTGACGACGGACCTTCCGCAAACACCCTTAAAATTCTTGATATTCTTAATAAATACGGTGTCAAGGCGACCTTTTTTGTCATAAATTCGGCTGATATAGGCTACGTCAAAAACATTTACGAGGCGGGACATACGGTAGGGCTTCACACCGCTACCCATAATTACTCTCAAATTTATTCAAGCACCGACGCGTATTTCAACGATCTGCAGCAGATTTCCGACAAGGTGGAGAGTCTTATCGGGGTAAAGCCGACCGTGATGCGATTTCCCGGCGGCAGCAGTAATAAGGTGAGCGCAAAATACTGCGGCGGCATTATGACGCGCCTTGTCTCCCTTGTGCAGGAAAGAGGATATTCCTATTTTGACTGGAATGTTTCCTCGGGCGACGCGGACTCAAACATCCCGAGCTACACCTACATAAGAAATAATGTTATAAACTCTGCAAAAAATAAAAACTCCGCCTGCGTGCTTATGCACGACTCGTCGGTTAAGACAACAACGGTTCAGGCCTTGCCTGAGATAATTGATGGACTTACGGCAATGGGCTACCGCTTTGAGGCTCTTACGCCCGAAACCTACGGCTATCACCATCAGAATTTAAACAATTAAGTCTTTATTTAAGATTTTTAAAAATTCTCGCTTCTGTGGGCGAGTTTACGCCGTTTTCGAGGTAGTCGAGAAGCTTGTCCGACCTATCCGTAGAAATAAAAAGCTCGAATATTTCGGGATTCATAAACTGCTTATATACCGCGTTTTCAAGCTGGGCAATAAGACTGTCAAAATATCCGTTTACGTTAAAAATCGCAATTGGCTTTGAATGTCTTCCGAGCTGTTTTAAAGTAAGTATTTCAAAAAACTCGTCAAAGGTGCCGACCCCTCCGGGGGTCATAATAAACGCGTCCGACTTTTGCTCCATAAGCGCCTTACGCTCCCGCATAGTCTCGGTAAAAATAAGCTCGGTGCAGTTATCGAACAAAATACCGTCCACGTTAAGAAAGGACGGAACCACGCCGATAATCTTTCCGCCGCGGGAGTAAGCGCCCCTTGCCGCGGCTCCCATAAGTCCCGCCGCGCCGCCGCCGTAAATAAGGGTGTGACCTCTTTCGGCAATTTTCGCGCCCAGCTCCTCGGTTGGGTTTACATAGGCTTTTGCAATCGCGCTGCTTGAAGCGCCGTAAAGACAGATATTCATAATTCACCGCCTGATAATTTTTTGTTCTCTTGCAAATGTTGGGGTCTTTCTTGGCTTCCCCTCGAGGGGAAGGCAAATCTCTTGAACCCCAAAATTAGAAATAGAACAATTTTTTTATTTGTTCTTCGTCTAATACCTTTATTCCGTTCTGTTTTAACAGTCCCGCGCAGACCCCGTCGCCCGATACCGTTTTAGCAGAAAAGCTTCCGTCGTAAATCTCTCCGCTTCCGCAGGAGGGACTTTTTTTCTTTAAAACCGCTGTATCGCAGTTAAAAATTCTCGCTAAGCGCAGTACCTCCTCGGCACCGCGGACATATTCGGCGGTCTTATCCTCGCCCTCGCGGTTTAAAACCCTGCCGTCCTTTATTTCGCAGGGGATTCGCGGGGTGGGAAGACCACCCAAAATTTCGGGACAGACGGGGATAAGAGCGTATTTATCTTTAAGCGCAATAACCCTTGCGTCGGGCTTTGATTTCCCGTCATAGCGACAGGCGACCCCCAAAAGGCAGGCGCTTACCAATATTTTTTTCATAGCCTTTTACCGTTCAAAACCGCATTTACAAGCTTTTCGCCTATATATTCGAGCTTGAGTGAGAAAAAGGGGACCTTTTGCTCGATAAGCCGCAGGAAAATTTTATCCCCTTCCCAAATAGGCAGGTCGTAAAGCGTTTGCTTATCCACCCATTCAAGCACGCCCTCGTCGCAGTCGGTAACCCTTCCCGAAAAATCGTCAGAGTGGAATATGTGCATATATTCGGTTTCCCATTTATCCGAAACAAAGGTGACGATACCGCAATATCGGCAGGAATTAAGGGTAAGCCCCGTTTCCTCTGCCACCTCGCGCGCGTTACATTCCTCGGGACTTTCCTTGTCGATAAATTTTCCGCCTATCCCGACCCACTTATCCTGATTGAGATCATTTTTCTTTTTTACGCGGTGGAGAATAAGATATTTGCCGTCCTTTTCGATATGGCAAAGGGTGGTATTTTTCATTATCCGTCCTCCTCGGCGCTGTCCTCGCTGTCGGGCGTATCCTCGGGAACATAGCCGTTGATATAGAATATATCCGAGTTGATATTCTGTTGGTCAAATATATTGTTGTACTGAACCTTTTCGTATTCGTCTAAAAGACTGCTGTAGGGCGAAACGTCGCTCCATTTATAGTAGTTGTTCTCGTTGTCGATATAACCCACCGTGTCGATTACAGGCAGGGTTTCGGCAAGCTTTAACAGATACTTGTTGTATTCGGTAAGCTTTACCCCCGCGACCTTTAAAACCAATGAGGAGAGGTAGTTGGAGCTTAGCTTGTCAATCTGCATTTCCTCAATATCATAGTTAGCCCATATAATAAAGGGAGTTGTGTGGCGAAGCTGCTCCTGCTCGGGGGAAAGTCCCGAAAGGTTATCGACCCCCATAACCTCAGCTATAAATTCGGTCTCGACCGTGGGCTGGTGGTCGCCGAACATACAGATTATCGTAGGCTCCTTGACCTTTGTAAAGTAATCGATAAGCTCCCTGAATGCGTCGTCGCTTGCCTTTACAAGAGAAAGATATTTGTTAGCCTTGTTGTAGTTCCTTGAAACCGAGGTCGCGTAAATGCTCTCGTCAAAGTTTACACAGCTTGTGGTGTAGCCGCCGTGATTCTGCATTGTAACGTTAAAAGCAAAGTAGGGCTGGGATTTATCGCGGTTTTCGTAATCCTCAATAAGGAGCTTATAGTCATAGGAATCGCTTACATACTGGCGGATAAGCATATTACTTCCGGGGTAGTATTGGTCGATAAGGGATTGCAGGTAATTCGGGTCACTGCCGTTATTCTGATATTCCCGCATAAGCGAAATATCCATAATATCTTGGAGGCTTGTAAATTTGTTAAAGCCTAAATGCTTATAAACCTCGGTGCGGTTCCAGCCCTGAGCATAATAGGGGTGAAGCGCATACGAGGAATAGCCCTGTGCCTTAAGGGTTGAGACAAGGGAGGCAAGCGGGTTCTTGATATACAGCATATATGCGTTACTGCCCGAGGGCAAAAAGGCGGTGGTATGACCCGTTAAAAATTCAAACTCGGTATTAGAGGTGCCCGCGCCGATTACGGGGACATACAGATTGCCCTTTACCGTGTTTTCGGTAAGGCTTCGCATAAAGGGCATATAGTCCTCGTTGGTGGTAAGATTTCCGAGAATATTAAGGTCGGCAAGCGACTCGTTCATTATGCAGATAATGTTCGGCTTGGCGTAATTATCCTCCGGTTTGTCGGGCGAGGTGCCCTCAACCACGCTGTTGACATAGTCCTTAAGCTCGTCGGGATTGTAGTTATTCGGCTCCGACATATACATATATTTCGTGTTGCAGAAGAAGTTGAAGGCGAAGCCGTAGTTGTGGTAGCCCCTTGTCTGGTTCCAGAAGTCGGGTCTAACCCCCATATCGGCGAAAACGCTTGTAAAATAGAAGAGTATTAAAAGCACTGCCGCAAAGGCTCCCGTAAAGGCGCGGGAAATAATTTTTGTAATTAAATTATATTTGGGCGTTTTGGTTTTAACGCCGATTATTATTATGAAAATAAAGATAAGCGACGCGGTCATTACCTTGTAGGTTGGGGTGTAATTATAGGTATTAGCAACCCCTGCCGCAGTCTTAATGCTTAAAAAGTCCATAGGAAGGAAGGGGGTTCCGCGGAAGTCCATTATATAGCTGTGTGCAAGCCCTAACCCGTACAGAATCGGGTTGACAATAAGGTAAGAAAGCCGAAAGCTGCCTGACAGCGCGAATATTATGAAATACATAATAACGACCAGCAGATAGTTGCCCAAAAAGCCTAAATAGGTCATATCATATATGAACACATCGTTTAAGCACTCGGTCATTGTTATGGTGACAAAGGGCATAAGCAGCATAAAAAGCATATGCCATATTTTGTTGAAAAGGTCGTTTTTAATTTTGACCGAATAGGCGGCGGTAAAGCCTAAAATAAAGGGGCAGAAAAGCGCAAAGGCAAGCAGCAGCCATTTAGAGGCGAACTCCTGCGAGGTGTAGGCGTTTACGTCCAATATAACCGCGATAAGGGTTACAAAGGAGAGAGCCGCACCGATAAGCTTTGAGCGCTTTGTGGACGAAATCTCAAAATTATTATTCAAAAACTCAGGTAACCGCGTTCTGAAAAACGCGAGAATACTATTCCAAGCTTTTCCTAAAAACATATGTTAAGCATTCCTTTCAGTTTGCCGCAGGTTTTTAAGCGTACACATCATTATACCACAAAATTATGAAAAAACAACTTAAATTTTATAATTGAGCGATTTGGAGTTTACGAATCATAAAAAAGCGGAAGGCATAAATGCCTTCCATAGGCCGGCGAGAGTCGAAACCGTAACGGGTTCGACTCTCGCCGGCCTAAGGTAAAATCTTTAGATTAACAGCCCAAGTTAAAACGGATTGAAAAAGGAAATTACGATAACGTACGCAAGGTAGCAGGTAAGCATAATAATTCCCTGTGCTCGGGTGAATTTTCCTTTTATGAGCATAGGCACAAGCGCGATGACGAGAAGCCCCAAGCAAATCGGAATATCAAGGAAAAGATTTTGCGGACAGGCGACAAGTTCCCCGCCCGACACTAAGGAGCAAATAGGCAGAATTATAGCTATATCGATAAGGTTTGCGCCTATAATATTGCCGACAGATAAGGTGGACTGCTTTTTAATTACTGCCGAAACGGTGGTTACAAGCTCGGGCAGGGAGGTGCCTACGGCAACAATTGTTGCCGAGATAACCGCCTCGGGAACTCCGCTTATCGCGGCGATTTCGGTGGCGGAGTTAACCAGAAAATCCGCGCCTATCACTATTCCCGCCGCGCCCGCTATAAATTTAAGTAGGTTTAATGGAATTTCCTTTTTACTATAGGTTCGCTTATCGCTATTCGCCGCCTCTGCCTTTCCGCTCATAATGCTTTCGCTAAGCGAGACGACAAATATTATAAGCAGGAGCACACTGCCGAAAAGGGAAAATTTTTCGCCTAAGGAGGCGGCGTAAAGTATCGCCGTGGCGGCAAGCAAAAGCAGCGATTTAAAGGAGTACTGACTTCGTTTTACAACCGCGGGGATACAGATTATTGAAATTGCCATAATAAGCCCCGTGTTCGCCGTTACCGAGCCCACGGCGTTGCCTATCGCAATAGCGTTGGAGCCGCGCGACGCGCCTAAACAGGAGACTATAAGCTCGGGCAGGGTGGTCGCAAGGCTTACTACCGTAGCTCCGACAATAAAATGCGGAATACCCGAAACCTCCGCCATCCAAACCGCGGCGTCAACGAAAAGGTCGCCGCCCTTTATGATAAGTATAAGTCCGCAGATAAAAAGAATTATTAACGCCCACATAGGCCAGCCGACCGTTGAAATCATTGCCTTGTCCTCCGAAATTTAAGCTCCGCACATTTTCATTACAATACTATGCGGCAGAATTTTTGCTATAACACGGTAGAATTTGTAAAACAGCAGATTTGTGTAAACTCCCTTTTTCTTTGCCGACGCCGCAAGGGATTTTCTCGCCATTACGTCGGGCTTTACGCGGGGGAGGGTATCAAAGGTGCGGCTTACACCCTTAGCTATGCCCGCAACGGGCAAAAATTCGGTGTCCATAGGTCCGGGGCAGACGGCAAGCACATTGATTTTTCTGCCCTTGAGCTCGCTTCTAAGGGCTTTTGAAAGACTTAAAACATACGCCTTTGTCGAGCAGTAGACCGCCATTCTGGTATTGGGGGCAAAGGCGGCAATCGAACAGGTGTTGATTATTTCAGAACCCGCCGTCATAAAGGGCAGGGTAAGCGCGGTCATAACCGTAAGCGCTTCGCAGTTCAGCCGTACCATACCGCCGTTATCCTCGGCGGTGATACTGTCAAAATCGCCGAGCCTTCCGAACCCCGCGTTGTTTATAAGCAGGGCCACCTCGGGCTTTAGTTCGTTTAACAGCTCTTTATAGCGATTTTGTGCGCCGCCTTCGGTAATATCGAGCGGCAGTATCCGCACGGGCTTTTTTATATCCTTTGCGGTCTCTTTAAGCTTGTCCTCCCGCCTTGCAATAAGCCATATTTCGTCTATGTTATCTCTGCTTTTCGCCGTCTCAAAGGCGTATTCTCTGCCAAGCCCCGACGACGCGCCGGTAATAACTGCGATTTTCAAGAAAGCCACTTCCTTTATAATGTATATTTAATACATTATAATATCATTCGCGCCCTATTGCAAGGATTATTATGTTAAACGGCGGGGCTGTAAAAACCAAATCGGGGTTTGTCTGTGTGTTTGTAGGGGAGGGTCTCTGCGCCCTCCCGTTTATACTTCAAATGTTTCGGGAGGGCACAGAGACCCTCCCCTACAAGCTTAGGCGGTAGACATTAGATTTTTTCTGTCGGTCGAGGACGTAGTGAAAGCGTGCGGGACGGTAGTGAATGACAGTCCGGCGGACTGTCAGAGCCGTCGAGGGACCGAACACCGCATTGTGAGACCCGATCCTACAAAAAATCTTTATGTTTCGCCTATAAATACCTCAATTTTCGCGTTATTTAATTCCGAATTCCGAATTCCGAATTAACCCTACAAACCCCGATTTGTTTTTTTACGGCGCTTCGTTTTTATAATAAAACTAAATCCGGCTATTTTAAAATTTCCTCTGCAAAGCTCTCGGCGAAGGCGGTCAGGCGGTCGAAGTCCATTGCCTTTATATAATAGCCCTCAAGCTCATCGTGTACCGACTTTGCGCCCGAAAGGGTCTCTGCCGCCGAGCAGAGCAGCTCTTTTGCCGCCTTTTTGTTGAATTTCAGTCTTTCGCGGCTTAAATGCAGTCTTTGCGATGATACAAAGCGCCTTGCGTGAATCCGTCTTTCGTCGGTGGAAAAGTGCATATAAGCGTTTTCGGTGGCGA
>JBJEOE010000071.1:0-9162 GCA_051880555.1 Acutalibacteraceae bacterium | reverse complement strand
ATGATGATATTTATTTTTATGCCATTGCTTCTCGGCACCGTAAGATTTTTTTGGAGAATGATTTTCGGTGCGGACGACAGGCAGGCGGCGCTCTTTTACTATTTTTCGGAAAAGCAAAAATATAAGCGCGCTCTTCATATGGCGGCGGCGCTTCTGCTTCGCGGAATAGGCTTCGGAGTTATACTATTTTCTCCCGCGCTTATTTTGGATATTTTTTCGGGCGTAAAATTTTATGATTTAATTAATATGCCTATTCCGATTTGGACGGGAAATCTTTATTATATATCCGCGTTTTTAAAGGCTGCCGCGGCGGTACTCCTCTTTTTCATAATGTCAAAGTATTATTTAGCGCCGTTCCTTATTGTTGCGGACGAGAATATGGAGGTCGCCGAGGCTATTCATATGTCCTGTACGGTTGCAAGAAACACTATTCTTGATTATATCAGCCTTATTTTCAGTTTTTTCGGCTGGATTTTGATTTCGTTTTTTATATTCCCGCTTGTTTTTACAATGCCGTATTTTATGACCTCGCTTTGCGTTCACGTACGTTTTGCGGTTGCGGATTACAATAAAAGGGTTGAAAAAAGCACTGAAAACAGCTTCCCGACCTATGCGGCGGGGATATAAATTTAACGGAGCGGTCTTTGCCGCTCCGTTTTGCGTTAAAAAGGCATATTTTTGTATTCACTTTTTAGCATATCGCTGATAAGTGCTTTATCAACAGTAAATTCAGGTGTTCCCATAGCGCCCGGCGCAACCTCATATTTGTCAAACACGATTACCAAATCGCCGTTTTCGTTCCAAAAGAAATTATGCTCGGGAGTTACTGCCACATAGTCCTTGCCGATAACGCTGTCGTCCAGCCAATAAATCTTACTGCTGTCGTTGTCCATCTGACTTCGCATTTGCTGCCTGATTTCCTTTTCCAAGGTTTCTAAAAAGCCTTCGTCTTCCGATAAATCGGAAAGCTTAATAATTTTTCCGCTCTTTTTGTCTATATGATAATATTTATAATAGGTATTACTGCTTCCGGCGGCTTCGTGCACCCTCATTTTCAGCGTAAACCAACTTTCGGTGTTTGTAACGGTTTCATAATCGACATAAATTGAGCTGTGTCCGCTGTCGCCTATGCTGTCAAGGTCTTTATAGAACTGCTTTACTAAGGTATCTGTAAGCTTGTTCACATCATTATTTATATAATCCGCCGCGTCCCCGTCTTCTCCGCTTACCTTAGGAACGTCAATATCCATTTCGTGATAATCGTCGGAATAAAAATAATTTCTTACCGTGATTACCTTAATAAGCCGTCCGATAATGGGTATTTCCTCAAATGCCTCGGCATACGCGACGCTTACATTAGGAAGCAAGAAAAATATAACGAATATAAAGCAAGCGGCGGTGGCGGCTATTCGCGGTAATATTTTCGTTTTTTTTATGTGAATATTCTTTTCCGGGAGAGCTGCAAGGGTTTCCTCTATTTTATTTTTGACAGAATCGGGAATATCGGTATTTTCTTCAGAAGCCATGCTTTTTATATACTTATCAAAATCATTCATTGATTAAAATCCTCCTTTAGGCTCTCGCGAAGCATATTTCTTGCTCTGGAGAGCTGTTTTTTTACTGCGGCGACGTTTGAATCGGTGATTTTTGCAATTTCAGCCGCCGAAAGATTTTCGTAATAAAAGAGCACTACAACAGTACGGTAGGGCTGTTTGAGCCGATTGACTGCATTTTGTAGATCAAGCCTTTCGGTAAGGTTCTCATCTTCACAGTAAAGGCTGTGGTTGTTTTCCTCTAACGGTATGATTTTTGAGTTCTTGCGAACCGTCTCAACCGCTGTATTATGGACAATACGGAGTATCCATGCCTTAAACGCGCCCTCGTTTTTTAACGAATCCAAATTTTTATAAGCGCGGTATATGGCTTCGCTAATAATTTCTGCGGCGTCGTCATTGCTGCCCGTTACCGAAAAAGCCACATAATACATCGCCTTTTCGCAAAGCCTTATTTCCTCGCAAAAGCGGTCTTTATCAATCAAAATCAGCCCTCCCCGACAAGCGACGCGGTTTTGTCTGCAATCCACTTACTCCATTCTGCGTAATATTTTGCATATAAATGTGTGCCGTCCTCCGACTTATCAGCCGAAAGATTCCCGTAACCGTCGTCAAATACGGGATTGGCGTTAATATAAAATACTTTTTTCCCGTCTGCAAGCTTAGCAAGCTCATTGTTAAAGCTGTCTATGGAGGCGTTGTTTACTACCCCGTCTTTATCGGAGCGGCTTTTCGTGACGTGCAGATTTGCCTCGATAAACACAGCGGCCTCTGCCTGCTTTTCCTTTATCAGCGCAAGTAATTCTTTATATTTTGCAAGCGTGCTTTCGGTCTTATATCCAAGCTCGTTTACTCCGAGCATTATATATATTTTATCATAGCTTTTCCCGCTTAGCAACTCTGTTAAGGTCACTTTTCCCACATTAGGAACCGAAACGGGCTTTTTATGAATGTTATATACGCTCATTCCTACAGAGCAGAAGAAATCCGTGTTTTCAAGACCGCTGTATTCCATAAGTCCTACCGTTCTTGAATCGCCTATAAACAGCGAGCCGCTTAATGAGGCTTCGGGTGCTTTAGATTCTATGCTCTCCGCCTGTGACGGTGCAGTTTGAGCGGAAGAGCTTTCATTGTCGGGTAAGCTTGTTTCGGATGCAGCTGAAGAAGCTTCGGAAATATTGCTTGATCCGAGTGTGGCGTCCTTATTATCGGAGGGAATTTGAGGCTCTGTTTTTCGACACGCCGCAAACAGTAAAACGGCGGCAATTAAAACAACCAGTGACAACAGCGTAATATAATTTTTATTTTTCATTGTAATTACCTCTCAAAATCTGAAATATAAAAAAGGGTCGTCAAGCCCGCGGTACATACAGTAAACGCTTGCGGCAAATACGGCAGAGAGCAAAAGCAAAATAACGGCGCGGTTATTAATATGTTTAAAAATATTGTAGGGCAGCTTTGTTGAAAACAGTATTCCTGCGATAAAAAACGGGAAATACAGCTTAAGATATTTTAAGTAATCGTACCTGAATACAGACCAGACTCCCTGCCCGAAAAACGGAAAAAGACGGCTAAAAAAAATACCGAGACTGTTTATATCTTCTATTGCGAATATCGCCCAGGTGACAGGTATCAGAAAAAGCATATAAATATGACCTAAGAGCGGATGACGGTTTAGATATTCACCTATAAGAAATTTTTCAATGGCTATCACAGCAAAAAGCGAAGCTCCCCACAGTAAATAATTATAACCCGCGCCGTGCCAGATTCCCGTTAACAGCCAAACCGCAAGCAAATTTCTTAGCTCCGAAATTTTTCCTTTTTTGTTTCCTCCTAAGGGAATATAGACATATTCTCGGAACCAGGTTCCAAGGGTGATATGCCATCGTCGCCAAAATTCTGTCATTGTAAGGCTTAGATACGGGTGGTTGAAATTCTTAGGCAGTTTAAAGCCTAACATTTTTCCAAGTCCCAGCGCCATTAGTGAATAACCGAAAAAATCAAAGTATATTTGAAAGGAAAAAGCTGTAATTGCTATCCAGGCAAGCGGAGCGGATATGCTTTCAAAGCCGATGGCTAATACCTGCGACCACAGCTTTCCGAGCGGGTTGGCAAGGAGCACCTTAAGTCCTAAACCGAAAACAAAGGTGCCTATTCCGCTTAAGACGGCATTAAAGGATATTTTTCTGCGTCGCAGTTCTGTTCGTACCTTATCGTATGTAACAATAGGTCCCGCGATAAGCTGCTCGAACATTGAAATATATACCGCAAAATTAAGCAGACTTTTTTCCGCTTTTACTTTTCCTTTATAAACGTCCGCAACATAGGAAATACCCTGAAAGGTATAAAACGAAATACCGATCGGAAGGACTATGTCCGCGGTAATTCCGAGGCTCGGAAACGAACGGTTTAGCTCTTGCAGAAAGAATCCCAAATATTTGAATACGCAAAGGCTTATCAGATGAAAAGCAATGCTTGCGGTAAGAAATACTTTTTTTCTTAATGGATATTTTTCAATTAACAGCGCGGCGAACCAGTCAGCAATTATGCTTATAATAAAAATCGCAAAATGCGACGGATTTTCAAGCGCGCCTATAAAATAAAAACATAAGCTTCCTATTAAGAGAATAAGGTTTTTTAACCGATAGGGCGCGGTATAGTATAATATGAAAAAAATCGGAATGAAAATGAATATAAACCGTAAACTGCTGAATACCAAAACTGCACCGCCTTTTGCTTTCTCAATATAAAGACGATTAGACGATTAAAAAGGTGACAAGAAAATAAATTTTTCTACATAAAAAGAACGGCGGCAATTGACTGTCAACTGCCACCGATATAATTTTCTATTTTTAAATTACCTTGCCTAAAAAGTCCTTTAGTCTGGGGCTTTTGGGGTTGCTGAAGACCTCTTCGGGAGTGCCTTCCTCCATAATAATTCCTTGATCGATAAAGAGTACGCGGTCGGCGACCTCTCTTGCAAAGCCCATTTCGTGTGTCACGACCGCCATTGTCATACCGTCTGTGGCGAGTGCCTTCATAACGTCCAGCACCTCGCCGACCATTTCGGGGTCGAGGGCGGAGGTCGGCTCATCAAACAGCATTACGTCGGGTTGCATACATAGCGCGCGGACTATGGCGACTCTCTGCTTTTGTCCTCCCGAAAGCTGGGAGGGGTAGGCGTTCGCGCGGTCTTTCAGTCCTACGCGGTCAAGCAGGGCAAGAGCCCGCTCCTCCGCCTCTGCCTTGGTGGCTTTTTTAAGCTTGACGGGCGCGATTGTCATATTTTTAAGCACCGTCATATTGGGAAAAAGGTTAAACTGCTGGAAAACCATTCCCATCTTCTGTCGGTGGGTATTTATATTTACCTTTGGGTTGGTAATGTCGGTTCCCTCAAAGTAAATATGCCCGCCAGTCGGCTCCTCAAGGAGATTAAGCGTACGCAAAAATGTGGATTTTCCCGAGCCAGAGGGTCCGATTATAACCACAACCTCGCCCTTTTTAATCTCGGTATTAATACCTTTTAAAACCTCGATTTTGCCGAAGGATTTTTGAAGATTTTCGGTTTTAATAAGCACCTCGTTAGTGGTCACTTGTACGCAGCCTCCTTTCAAGCTTTCCGACAAGCCAGGTTAAAATCATAACTAAAACAAGATAGATAGCGGCTACGGTGATGAGCGGCATAAAATAGGAATAGGTGCGCCCCGCAATGGAGTTGCCCGCCTTGGTAAGATCCACAACGCCCACATAGCCTGCAACCGAGGTTTCCTTTAAAAGGGCGATAAACTCGTTGCAGAGGGTGGGGAGGACGGTTTTGAACATCTGGGGAATAACTATATGTATCATAGTTTGAACATAGTTTAGTCCCAGACTGCGCCCCGCCTCAAACTGTCCGTTATCGATCGCCATAATTCCTCCGCGGAATATTTCCGCAACGTATGCGCCGGAATTAATACCGAAAGCGAAAATACCTATCGGTACTCCGTCCCTCACCGAAACGAAGATTAAAAAGTAGGAAATCATAAGCTGAACGACAACAGGCGTTCCGCGGATAACCGTTAAATAAATTTTGCAAATCGCGTTTAAAAACGCTAATATAAAATACCCGATACCCTTGTGACGGCGCATTTTATCGCGGTTTTTATCATATGTAGAGCGCACGGCGGCGACTATTATACCGATAGCAATACCGATAATCAAAGCGCCGAAGGTAATCTTAAGAGTGTTTACAAAGCCTGTTATCAGCTGTTCGTAGCGGTTTCCCTCGATAAAAACAAACCTGAATTCGTCCGCAATGGAGCCGAACCAGCCCGAAACGGCGTTTAATATACTTGCCAATGCATTAACTCCTTTCTTATACTAAAAAATAGGGTGGTCGTAAAACCGCCCCTAATTTTTAAATTAGTCAGCCTTGATGTATTTGTCGACAACCTTCTTAACAGAACCGTCTTCAATAAGCTCCTTAAGGGCGTCGTTAACTTTTTCTTGTAGCTCGGTGTTTTTCTTAGCAAAGCAGATTGCGTAATCCTCGGTTACATACTCGGTGTCAAGAATCCTAAGACCCTCGTTCGCGGCAACATATGCCTTAGCAGGCTCGTTGTCGATAATAACGCAGTCAACCTTGCCGCCCTTTAAAGCCTCAACCGCAAGCGCGCCGTTCTGGTAGCCTGTTACGTTTTCCTCGCCGTAGCCGCCGTTTTCAGGTGTGTCGGAAGCGTAGATATAACCCGTTGTACCCTGCTGAGCGCCGATTTTCTTGCCCTCTAAATCGTCGATGGACTTAATTTCGCTGTCCTCCTTAACGATTACGACCTGAACGCCTGTAGCATAGGAATCGGAGAAGTTAACCTTTTCCTTTCTCTCGTCGGTGACGGTCATACCCGCCATACCCATATCGTACTTGCCGGACTGAACACCGGGGATAATGGAGTCAAAGTCAACGTCGGCTATTTCAAGCTCAAGACCTAATTTGTCCGCGATAAGCTTAGCAACCTCAGCGTCGATACCAACGATTTTGTCGCCTTCCTTGTACTCATAGGGCGGGAACTCGGCGTTGGTAGCCATAATAAGCTTGCCCTCTTTAGCGGTCATAGATTTTGCGCCGCAGCCGCAGCAGATAAGAGCGATAGCCAAAGCGGCTAAAACGCTGATAATCTTAGTGATGTTTTTCATTTTAAAAAGCTCCTTTATAATTAAGTTTTTAAATCTATAAAGGATTATATCACCGCTACATTGCCTTGTCAATATCTTTTTGCATATTTATGACGATTTTTTGAATATTTTTTAGTTTTGTGCATATTATGGGGCTTAATGCTTCGCTTATATATGCAAATTGAATAATTATGCATAATATTGATTTTTGTGAATATTTATTCATTAAAAAATACTGTGAAAACTAATCCTTGTATCCTCCTTTATTTGATGAATCATCATTTTAAGGGCTTCGATATGCTCGTAAAATAAGATTTCGTCCTCTGTTTTGCTGTAGAGCAGGAGGGAGGAAATTTCAAGCTCAATATCGTCAATGCGGCTGTGATTGACGAAAAAGGAGAGCACCTTTTCCTTTTTGTCCCATAATTCGCTTAATTCCTCGGCGGATTCCTGTGCTTTCCCATCATTGTATGCTTCTTCACAGCGGATAATGATTTCCTTAGCTTCGTTGCTGGTTTTTGTGATATATACGAGGCTCGAAATATACGCCGTGACAACCGCCGCTAATAGTATTCCCGCGGCTATCAGTCTTTTCATTGCTTATCCCTCATTTTTATAAGGCTGAAATTCCCGTATCTGTCCATAGTCATTAAAAATACCTGCCTTACCTCGGCGTTATTTGCGGCTACCTTCTTAATAATCTGTTCTTCACTTGTTTCGAGTGCGTCAAGGGATTCCTTGATTATTTTGCCGTCGCTTATAACGGGCAGGGGAAGGGCGGCTTTTTCGTTTTCTATATTAAGGTTGCCCGCCGTCACGGTTTGCTCGGAGGATTTTAAAAGCACGCTTAAATTTCCGTTGACCTCAAGCACCGCAAAGGCGACGGTTGAGATGTCAAATACGTTTTGTCCGCGCAAAAGCTCCACTAAGTCGAGCACCGTCATACGCACCTGCCGCATAACATTCTGGTCGATAACTCCGTTTTTAATTATTACCGCCGATTTGCCGTTCATAAGCTTTCGGACTGTCATACTTTTCATTGCAAGCACCGAGACGATTATCTCTAAAATCACCAGCATAAAAATTGCAACAACGCCGTCTAAAATCGGCTGTGAGGTGTCTTGCAGGGGAATGGCGGCGATTTCAGAAATAAGCAGTGTGACTACAAGCTCGTTAGGCTGCATTTCGCCTACCTGACGTTTTCCCATTAGCCTTATTCCCAAGGTTACGAAAATATACAGTATAACCGTGCGGGTTATTGTAATAATCATAGTATAATCACCGTTGTTATTATTTACGTTTACTGTAAAAATATTTAATCAATATGTGTAATTTTTTACCAAATAGCGCTATTCGGGTTGACAAAGTATTTATTTGGTATACAATATTTATATATCTATTATGTATGGGGTGATTAGGTGAATATACTGCATTTGAAGTATGCCGTTGAAATTGCAAATACAAAATCCATAAGCCGCGCGGCGGAAAATTTATATATGGGACAGCCGAATTTGTCGAGGGCGATTAAGGAGCTGGAAGAAAGCCTTAATATAACCATTTTCAACCGCACGCCAAAAGGAATTACCATAACTCCCGAGGGCGAGGAGTTTTTGCAGTACGCAAAGCGCATCGTCAATCAGGTTGACGAGGTAGAGGAGATGTATAAAAACGGCAGGAAGCCTAAGCAGTCCTTTTCGGTATGCGTTCCGAGGGCGAGCTATATTTCCTATGCCTTTGCCGAGTTTGCAAAGAACATTAAAACCGATATTCCCGCCGATATTTTTTATAAGGAAACCAATTCCTCCCGCACCGTAAGCAACGTGATAAAAGGGGAGTACAATTTAGGCATAGTTCGTTTTCAAACCACATTTGAGCGTTATTTCAAAACAATGTTTGAGGAAAAGCATTTAAACGCCGAGATTATCACCGATTTTAAATATGTGATTTTAATGTCGAAAAACCATCCGCTTGCCGATAAAAAAGAGATATACTCCAAGGATTTAGCCCCATATATCGAGATAACCCACGCCGACCCGTATGTGCCGTCGCTCCCTATTATTGACGTTAAAAAAGAGGAGCTTTCAAAATACGTGGACAAGCATATCTACGTTTTCGAGCGGGGTAGCCAGTTCAGAATTTTGGAGGAGGTTGATTCTTCGTTTATGTGGGTTTCTCCGATTCCCGAGGATTTGTACTCAAAATATGACCTTGTGGAAAGGGAATGTATAGATAACGAAAAGGAATATATGGACGTGCTTATCTACCGAAACGGTTATAAGCTTACAGAGCTTGACAGCGCCTTTATAACCGCCGTCTGCAACGCTAAAAGGAAATACATTTAATATAAGTTGGGTCTGAAAATAAACAAATCGGGGTTTGTAGGGATGAATCCGTGCCAAGCGACCTTGCCTCCCTCTGACGAGGGAGGTGGCTTTTTGCGTAAGCAAAAAGTCGGAGG
>JBJEOE010000070.1:0-1819 GCA_051880555.1 Acutalibacteraceae bacterium | reverse complement strand
CAATTCACAACATTTTTTTGATTTTTAGACTTGACTTTTAATAGTTAGTCTTTCCGACAATCATAATTTGAGCTTTGCTCTATTGTCGGGAAAGTATTAAGTAACTGTTTTTATCCATTTCAAGAAAACAAAAACAGCACCTATCCGTCGATAAGTGCTGAAAGAGAAAAATATTATGATATAAAAATACGATGTCCCCAAGAATTTAATCCTGTATGCAGCAAGTGTATGATACCGCCCGTTATCAAGCTTATTGCTTTTAAGAAATACCGGCGAGCAGTGCAGATAATAACCGCGCCGTTCCGAGTCGCCGTTATGCAAAGCCCTTCACAAAGGCAATGTGAATTAAAGGTTGACAGCATAGGGCGTGTCAACCTATATTGCGGATAGCAGAGCCGTAACAAAACGAGGATTGTTCGACTGCGAACCTGCGCACACGGCAGACCGGATGGTACAGTGTGACAAAACCACTTGTGCACAGCGGGCGAAAGCATTTAAGTGCAATATATAGAACCGCTTTCACTTATGGCATTCTGTGAACGAAAATAAGTGCGTAACGTCGGCTTGGGTTCGGCCATAAGTTATTGAGGAAAATTTATGGAATCCACGATGTTTGGGAGTTCCGTCGGTAAATAAAACTGCTCAAGCGGTTGTGCTGCCGTCCTTTAAGGGAATTCTACAACCTTTACGGGAATTGCATACTATGTGCGTTTAAAATATACTACTTTTTAACCTCAAAGATAAATTCTCCGTCCTTGTAGCTGCAAAGCACGGTATCGCCGTTTTTAACCGAAGAATCGAGTATTTTCTCGCTCAGCGGGTCTTCGATTCTGTTCTGAATCTCGCGGCGGAGAGGTCTTGCGCCGTATACGGGGTCAAAGCCCTTTTCGGCGAGGGCGTATTTAACGCTGTCGTCAAATTTCGCGGTGATATTGAGGTTTTTAAGCCTATCGGCAAGATTTGAAAGCATTTTATCGGAAATCTCGGCAATCTGCTCCTTATTAAGCTTTGAGAAGACGATTATATCGTCCACACGGTTTAAAAACTCGGGGCGGAAGGAGGATTTAAGCTCGTTTAAAACAAGCTCCTTTACGTCCTTATTCTCGTCCTTGCCGCTCTCGCCGAAGCCGAAGGACACCTTCTTTTCGGTTATAAGCCTTGCCCCCACATTCGAGGTCATAATTATAACCGTGTTCTTGAAGTCCACGCGGCGTCCCTGAGAATCGGTCAGAATACCATCCTCAAGGATTTGCAGGAGCATATTGAAAACGTCGGGATGCGCCTTTTCAATCTCGTCGAAAAGTATTACCGAGTAGGGGTTGCGCCTTACCTTTTCGGTAAGCTGTCCCCCCTCCTCAAAGCCGACGTATCCGGGCGGCGAACCTACAAGCCTTGATACCGTGTGCTTTTCCATATACTCCGACATATCAAGCCTTATCATCATATTCTCACTGCCGAACAATGCCTCGGCGAGCGCCTTGCAAAGCTCGGTTTTACCAACTCCCGTAGGTCCTAAGAAGATAAAGGAGCCTATTGGGCGTTTCGGGTCCTTAAGCCCTACTCTGCCGCGGCGTATTGCCTTTGCAATGGCGGTAACCGCCTCGTCCTGACCGACAATTCGGTTGTGGAGCTCTTCTTCGAGCTTTAAAAGTCTCTCGCTTTCCTCCTCGGTAAGCTGAGAAACGGGAACCCCCGTCCAGGAGGAGACGATTTCTGCAATATCCTCCTCGCCTACCTCGCCGTTTATATGGCTGTTCTGCTTGTGCCAGTTTTCCTTTGCGGCTTTATAGTACTCTTTAAGCTTTTTCTCGCTGTCTAT
>JBJEOE010000069.1:0-9299 GCA_051880555.1 Acutalibacteraceae bacterium | reverse complement strand
AAAGTACACCGATGGAGCGGATGATATTTACAGCTTTGCGGTAGGCGCTATGCCCGCCGAAAAGGAGGAGGTTCGCTCGGCGGTAGAATACTGCTACCGCGAGGACTCAAACGTGCGCTTCCAAATTCAGAACTCGGTCACCTTTGAGCTTGACTCTGTAAATGACGCGCTTAAAATTATGTCAAAATATTTCTTCTGGATAGGCATCGGCTTTGCGGCGTTTGCGGCGCTTATGCTTGCGAACTTTATAGGTACAAGTATTTCCTACAAAAAGCAGGAAATCGGAATCTTGCGAGCAATCGGTTCCCGCAGTAACGACGTTTTCAGAATTTTCTTTGCGGAAAGCTTTGTTATTGCAATGATAAACTTTGTGCTGTCGAGTATAGGCGTTTTCGCCGCGACGGTTATATTTAATCAGCTTATGAGAACGCAGGTGGGAATACTTATCACGATTTTAAGCTTCGGCCCGCGCCAGTTGATACTTCTTTTGGCGGTCAGCATAGCGGTTGCCTTTATCGCAAGCTTCCTGCCCGTAAAGCGGATTGCCTCCAAGCGCCCGATTGACGCGATTAGGAATAGGTAAAGAAGTATAGGGCCTATTCAATTGAAATTATGTGAAATAAAGGCCCCCTTGCCTAAAGGGGGCTGCCACGGCAAAGCCGTGACTGGGGGATATTAGGTTTGCAGAAAAGCTAATTGTATCCCTCCGTCAGCCTACGGCTGCCACCTCCCGTAAGGCTTGGGAGGCTATTATAGGAAAGCTATCTAATATCTAATTTGGAGCTAAAATGAAAAATATACTTGAAATGTTGGAACGTTCCGCGGAGCGTTTCCCCGATAAATATGTTTTCCGTGATGAAAATACCGATATGACCTACTCCGAGTTTTTAAACACGGCTAAAAGCATAGGAACCTGCATAGCGGAATACGGAATTATCAATAAGCCGATAGCGGTAATAGCCGAACGGTCGGTGAAGAATCTTGCCGCTATGTTCGGGGTGCTTTACAGCGGCAATTTCTACACCGTAATCGATTCCGAAATGCCGCCCGAGCGGGTAAAAGCTATATTTGAGACCTTGAAGCCCGCGGCGGTTGTAGTTACAAAAGCCTGTCTTTCGTTGCTTAAAAAGCTTGACTTTAACGGCAAGGCGGTTAATTACGAAATCGCTAAGGACTGCCCTGCGGACAGTAATTTACTCGTTAAAATCCGCGAGAATATGATAGATTCCGACCCCGCCTACGCCCTTTTTACCTCGGGCTCAACGGGCGTTCCCAAGGGAGCGGTGGTAAGTCATAAAGCCGTGCTTTCCTATGTAAAATGGTACGCCGATACCTTTACAATAGATGAGAACACCGTTTTCGGCAGTCAGACCCCTTTTTATTTCAGTATGTCGGTGTCGGACGTTTTCAGCTGTGTTTATGCGGGAGGAGAGCTTAATATAATCCCGAAAAGCCTCTTTTCGTTCCCTATGAAGCTTATAGAATTTTTAAATACGCGCAAGGTTAACACAATCTACTGGGTTCCGTCCGCGCTTTGCATAATAGCAAACTGGAGGGCACTTGACTACGGTGAGCTTAAATATGTTAAAAAGGTGCTTTTTGCGGGGGAGGTAATGCCCGTAAAACAGCTTAATTATTGGATTTCAAAGCTTCCCTACGCTTTGTTTGCCAACCTTTTCGGCCCTACCGAGACGACAGATATTTGCACATATTATATTGTTGACCGAAACTTTGAGGACGGCGAAACCCTGCCCATAGGCAGAGCCTGCGATAACTGCGACGTATTCGTTGTAAATGAGTACGGGAATGAAGCAAAGAAAGGCGAGGAGGGGGAGCTGTATGCAAGAGGCTCGTTTTTAGCGATGGGATATTACAATAACCCCGAAAAAACCGCCGCCGCCTTTGTGCAAAACCCGCTTAATACCGCCTACCCCGAAACGGTCTATAAAACGGGCGACCTTGTAAAATACAACGAAAAGGGCGAGCTTATTTACATATCAAGGATTGATTTTCAGATAAAGCATATGGGCTACCGTATTGAATTAGGCGAAATCGAGGCGGCGGCTAACGCTCTTAGTTATGTTACCGCCTGTGCGGCGGTTTATGATAGCGACAGGGATAAAATAATCCTTGCTTACGAGGGGAAAAAGCGTGAATCGGCGGAGATTTTGTCGGATTTAAGGCTTAGACTGCCTGAATATATGACGCCGCAAATTGTCAAGCGAATAAAGGCTATGCCTCACAACGCGAACGGCAAGGTTGACCGTAAAAAAATTCTTGAGGAGATATGAAAATGGAAGAATTAATTAATATATTGGAAGAGATAAAGCCCGGAGTTGACTGGGAAAACGAGACCGATTTAATCGGCAATCACATTCTCGATTCCCTTAAAATCGTTCAGCTTGTGGGCGCGCTTAACGACGAGTTCGATATTGAGATAACCCCAATCGACATTGTGCCCGAAAACTTTAAAACCGCCGAGACCATTTACGCTATGGTAAAGAGATTAGAGGACGAATAAGGATATGAGCTACACCTCTTACACCTATTTGCTTATATTTTTGGGAACGGTTTTTATATGCTACACCGCGGTTCCCAAAAAAATTAAGTGGACGGTGCTTTTAATCTCGAGCTATGTTTTTTACTGGATAAACAGTAAAAGGCTTATTATTTTTCTGCTTCTTTCAACGGTGGCGGTATATTTTGCAGGTGTTTTCTTAAACCGTATAAACGATACCGCGTCCCTTGCAAAAAAGGGGCTTGAAAAAGAGGAGAAAAAGCAGGTAAAGGCGCTTGTTAATTGGCAGAAAAAGGCGGTTGTCGCTCTGGCGGTCGGCTTTATTTTCACGATACTTTTGGTACTTAAATACTCCGCCTTTTTCGCCCACAGCTTAAATTCCGCCTTTGGTTTTCTGCATTTAAAGGAGCTTAAATTTATTCTCCCGCTGGGTATTTCCTACTATACCCTGCAGGCGGCGAGCTACATAATTGACGTTTACAGAGGAAAATACCGCGCGTCGGAGAATTTCGGAAAGGTCGCCCTTTTCCTCTCCTTTTTTCCGCAGATTGTCGAGGGACCTATCGGCAGATTCGATTTACTTGCAGACCCGCTTTACGAGGGGCATAGCTTTGATTATGACAGGCTCTGTAAGGGCGTTCAGCTTATTCTTTGGGGACTGTTTAAAAAAACGGTTATCGCCGACAGGGTAAATATTTTTGTGTCGGAGGTTTTCGGTAGTTTCGAGTATTATTCTGGCAGTATTATACTCCTTGGCGGTCTGCTTTATACCTTGCAGATTTACGCCGAGTTTTCGGGCTGTATGGATATAGTAACGGGTAGCGCGGAAATATTCGGCGTTCCGCTTTCAAAAAACTTTGAAAGGCCCTTTTTTTCAAAATCGGTTAATGAGTTCTGGCGGCGGTGGCATATCACTTTAGGCGCGTGGCTTAGGGATTACGTTTTTTACTCGGTATCCCTTTCAAAGCCATTTATGAAATTAAGCAAATTTGCAAAGAAGCATTTTAACGAGTTTTTAGGCTCGCTTGTTCCCGCCTCTTTCGCGCTGTTTTTCACCTGGCTCGGCATAGGCTTCTGGCACGGCGCGGGGTGGAAATACATTGTTTACGGGCTTTACTACTACGCGATAATGATGCTTGGAATGTATCTTGAGCCACTTTTCGCGGGGGCGTTTTCGGCGCTTAAAATTAAGCGGGACTCTAAGCCGCTTAATATTTTTCGGGTTGCAAGAACGGGTATTCTTGTCGTGGGCGGAATGATGCTTTTCAGAGCGGATACGGTCGGCGTTTGGTGCGGTATGCTTAAAAGCGTTTTCACCTCCTTCGGTGCCGGTGGGTTTTTAAAGACCGCCCTCACCTTAGGAATGGATAAGCAGGATTTTCTTATAGTCGCCGTCGGCGCGGCTGTTATGCTTATAATCAGTATTTTGCAGGAAAGGGGAATAAATGTGCGGGACAGCCTCGCAAGGCAGAAATTACCCGTCCGCTGGTGCGCCTACGCCGCCCTTGTTATGGCGGTTGTAATCTTCGGCGCATACGGACCGGGATATGATGCGGTAGATTTTATTTACGGACAGTTTTAGGTTGGAATAATTATGAATAAAACAGGATTAAAACAGCTTATTAAAGCACTCTCTTTTATGTGCGTGCTGCTTGTGCTTATTGTTGCCTCCTCGTATATGTTAGCTCCTAAGGACAATACCGCCGAGGGGGGAATAGTTAACCCCAACGCAAACGGCTTTTTTTCCGAGCCTAAGGATTCTATTGACATAGCGGTTGTCGGAAATTCCGACGCGTACAGCGGTTTTTCACCCCTTGAGCTGTGGAATGAATACGGGTACACCTCCTATGTAAGCGCAGAGGGTCACCAGACCGTGGCGCAAAGCTATTCTCAGCTTAAAAAGATAATGAAATGCCATTCTGTTGAGATAGTGGTTCTTGAAACCGACGGTTTTTTTACAAAGTCGAAAATTGTTGAAAACACGGCGAAGCTTATTAACGCGTCGATGGGTTCCGCCTTTTCCGTGTTTCAGTATCACGACCGCTGGAAAAGGGTTAAGCCAAAGGAGCTTTTAAGGGCGCCCAACTATACCGCCCACTGCACCGCTAAGGGACAGTGGCTGAGCAATGAGGTTAAGGGCTATATGGGCGGAGAATATATGGTTAAAACCGATAAAAGGGAGGAGATTCCCTTTTCGACAAAAGCCTCCCTTGATATGCTTGTAAAAACGTGCGCGGAAAATAATATTAAGCTTTTGTTTTTGGAGCTTCCGTCCCAAAGCTCCTGGAATTACAAAAAGCACAACGCAGTTAAGGATTACGCCGACGAAAAGGGAATCACCTTTCTTGACCTTAATATCGACAGGGAAAGCTTCGGATTTGACTGGAAGACCGATACAAGGGACGGCGGCAACCACCTTAACAGCAGGGGAGCGCGTAAGGCGACCCTTTTTATCGGAAAATATTTAAGCGAAAATTACCCGCTTTCCGACCATAGAGGGGACAACCGCTTTAAGCAGTGGAACAGTGATTATAAGGAATATCTTGAAAAGGTGAAGATTTAATTTTGTAGGGGACGATGCCCACATCGTCCCGAAAAAGGGCGTTTTAATGAATAATGAATGATGAATAATGAAGAATGAATAATTGACGTAGGGCGGGGGCTTTGCTCCCGCCTTCTAATGTCTAATGTCTAAAATCTAACATCTAAACGGATATATTTATTGACAATTAAGGCTCCAAGGGATAGAATAGTATATATGTGAAACCAAGAAAATCGGAGGAAAATAAATTGTCGGTTAAAATTTCTCCGTCTGTGCTAACGGCGGATTTTCTCACCCTGAAAGAAGATATAAAAAGATTAGAGGACGCGGGAGCGGATATGCTCCATCTCGACGTTATGGACGGCATTTTCGTGCCTAATATTTCGTTCGGAGTGCCCGTTATTAAGTCGATAAAAAAGCATACCTCTTTACCGCTTGATGTGCATCTGATGATCGACCGCCCGCATAGGTATATTAAGCAGTTTGCCGAGGTCGCCGATCTGTTGGGCTTTCATTACGAGGCGGGAAGCGACGTTGCCGAAACCCTTAAAGAAATAAGAAATTTGGGCTGTAAGTCCTGCCTTACAATAAAGCCCTGTACTGCTCCGCAGGAGATTTTTGAGTATTTACCCCTTTGCGATATGGTGCTTGTAATGTCGGTTGAGCCGGGCTTCGGCGGGCAGAAATTTATGCCGCAGGCGCTTAATAAGCTTTCCGCTTTGCGGGAGGAAATCACAAAACGCGGGCTTGATATTTTGCTTGAGGTCGACGGCGGAATCAACGCCGAAACCGCTCCTTTGGCCGTAAACGCCGGCGCAGACGTGCTGGTTGCGGGTAATTATGTTTTTTCGGCGGAGAATATGAAAGCAACGGTCGAGGCAATAAAAAAGCTTTAGGAGGACAAAGATGCGATTCTTTTTTCGCAGCCGTAAATTTAAAATAATTTTAGCAGTTTTTGCGGCGCTTGTCGCCGTGTCGGTCGTCTGCGCGGTGATTGGGGGAACTATGGCGCCCCAGGCGAATATCATCGGTACAATAACCGCTCCCTTTCGCTCTCTTGCTACAAGCATTTCGGGCGCGGTTTCGGATTTTATTGGAACCTATACCGAGGGGGAGCGGCTTTCACTTGAAAACGCCGAGCTTGAAAGCGAAATCGCCGAGCTTCGCGAAAAAATAGCCGATTACGAAAAGGTGACGAGTGAAAACAGCTTTTACAAGGACTATCTTGAAATAAAGGACAAAAATCCGAGCTTTAAATTCAGCCCCGCGACACTTATCTCACGCGATAAGGAGGATCCTTACAAGGGCTTTGTTATCAATAAGGGTACGGTTAACGGGATTTCCGCAAACGACCCCGTTATTACCGATATGGGACTTGTGGGCTTTGTCTCGGAAACGGGGCTTACCACCTCGAAGGTAGTGACTGTTTTAAGCCCCGAGCTTTCTGCGGGCGCGCTTGATAACAGAACCAACGATTCGGGGGTGCTTTCGGGTTCTGCCTCCTTAGCGTCAAACGGCAGAACGAGGTTCTACAATCTCTCCCGCTCCTGCAATATCGCGGTGGGGGACTACGTTGTGACCTCGGGCGAGGGTATTTTCCCCTCGGGACTGCTTATAGGCACTATTCAGGCGATAGGCAGTGATAAGTACAACACCTCGATTTATGCCGAAATTAAGCCCTTTGTCGACCTTGATACCGTTAAAAGCGTTATGGTTATAACCGAGTTTGACGGTCAGGGTGGGCTTGACCCTGATAGGGACAAATAATCGGAGGGTTATATGCAGACGAAAAAACGACATCCGTGGATAAATATTACAAGCTTTTTGCTCTTTTTTCTCGCCTTTATTTTTCATTACACGGATATTATCGATATAAGTATCAAAAATGCCTCGCCGCTTATAATTCTTCCCTTGCTTGTCGCCTTTTCAATCTTTAATAAGCCTATGACCTCTGCGGCGGTAGGGCTTTTAATCGGCATTTGTATGGATTCGGCGGCGTCGGGCGCGGTTTGTTTTAACGCCGCCCTGCTTATGCTTTCGGCGGCGCTTATTTCGGTCTCGGCGGAAAGGCTCTTTAACCGCAACATACGCTCTGCAATACTGCTTTGCGTGCTTATGAGCCTTGTTTATTATTTGCTCCGCTGGCTCTGTTTTTACGCTTTTTCCTCGGGGGCTGAGGATAATCTTACCTATCTTTTAAGCTACGCTTTCCCGAGTATGCTTTATACTGATATTTTTATTATTCCCTTTTATTTTCTTTATAAATACTTTTACAGGCTGTCTAACGCCTGATATACTATTAAGAAAGGAGCCTTAGACTTGCCGTTTAAGAAGAAAAACCAATTTCAGCTTACCGCCCTTTCGGTACTGCTGATTTTAGCGATAATTTTTTATGCCGCCCGCATATATTCGGTTCAGATTATTAACGCGGAGGAATATACCGATAAAAATGACGGCGCCGCCTCTGTCCGCACGGCGGTTTTAAAGGCTCCGCGGGGCGAAATTCTCGACTGCTACGGCAGACAGATAGCCGTCAACCGCGACGGCTACAACGTTGTCTTCAACAAGGCGTATGTTAAGGATAACCTTAACGATGTTATTTTAACCCTTGCAAACCTTTTTGAGGGCGCAAATGTCGAATATAAGGACGAGCTTCCTATGGAGAAGACCGCGCCCTACGGCTTTAAGGAGGGGGAGAAGACCGATAAGCTTATCTCTAAGTTAGAGCTTGCCCACTACGCCACCGCCGAAAACTGCTTTAACGCTATGGTGGAAAAATATAAGTTAGAGGGCTACTCCGCCGACCAACAGCGCAAAATTATGGGCGTAAGGTACGGTATGGACATTGCCGATTTCTCGATTTCCTACCCCTATACCTTTGCGGAGGATATTCCGACCGAGCTTATGCGCAAAATATCGGAATCGGGCTTTCTGCTTTCGGGCGTTTCGGTTGAGGTTGTGCCCTTCCGCGAATACACCGACACCTCGCTTGCCGTAAATCTTATCGGCACGGTGGGACCGATTTTCGCCGAGGACTGGGAGGAGTACAAGGAAAAGGGCTATTCCTATAACGATAAGGTCGGAAAAAGCGGAATCGAAAAGTGGGGAGAGGAATATCTGCGCGGCACCGACGGTGAGATTACCTACCGTATTGATACCTCGGGTAACATTATTTCAAGCGAGGTTACAAAGGAGCCTGTGGCGGGAAAGACCGTTATGCTTACCCTTGATAAGAAAATTCAGCGCAGTGCGCAGGATTCGATTGAAAGAACTGTTAAAAATCTTCAGTCCGAGGGCGGTACGGCAACAGCGGGAGCCGCCGTCGCCGTACATATCGATTCGGGCAAGGTGATATGCGCCGCGAATTATCCGACATATGACTCGGCTACAATCGGAAAGGACTATGATACTCTTGTTAAAAACCCCGCAAAGCCACTTACCGACCGCGCTTTTCAGGGCGTTTATCCGATAGGCTCTACCATTAAGCCGATAGTATCTATAGCCGCCCTTGAAAACGGGCTTTATCACCAGGGCGAAACGATTAGATGTGTGAAAAAATACGATTATTTCAGCGATTATAAGCCGAGCTGTATGGGCTATCATGGTAATATCGGCCTGAAAAACGCCCTTGCAAAAAGCTGTAACTACTTCTTTTTTGAGCTTGGAAGACGGCTCGGAGCCACCAAATTAACCGACTATTATAAGCAGTTCGGCTTAGGGGTTGCGACGGGCGTTGAGGTTAACGACGCAAAGGGCATTTTGTTAGAGCCGAAAAGCGACGGCAGCGGCGACACCCTGCAAATTGCGATAGGTCAGCTTAACGCCTTTACTCCGCTTCAGCTTGCAAATTACACCGCAACCCTCGCAAACGGCGGAACCCATTACCGCGCAAGCCTTATAAGCAAGATAGTATCCTACGATATTTCAACGGTTTACGACGAAAGCGAGCCCGAGGTTAAAAACACGGTTTCCGTTAAGGATTCGACCCTTGCCGCGGTTAAGGAGGGTATGCTCTCGGTTACAGAGGACGGTACGGGACGCGCCGCCCTCGGTAATTACCCGATAAAGGTCGGCGGTAAAACGGGTACGGCACAGGTTGAGGGCAAGGCGGACCACAGTGTGTTTATCGCCTTTGCACCCTTTGACAATCCCGAGATTGCGATTTCGGTGGTCTTAGAGCACGGAAGCTCGGGCTTTTCGGCAGGCTCTATCGTGCGTGATATTCTTGACGCATACTTT
>JBJEOE010000068.1:0-1858 GCA_051880555.1 Acutalibacteraceae bacterium | reverse complement strand
TTTCAAGGGTGAATTTAAGGTCGTAGAGTCTGCCGTTTCCTACCTCCCACAGATGTTTTTCCGTAAGGGGGAGACGGAATCTTGCATATCTTCCCTTAATTTCCTTGGTACAGCCGCCAACATTTTTACCCTCGTAAAGCGCTTCGACCGTGAGCTTTCCTCCAAGTGACAGGGTTAATTCAATATCAAAAGCCGACTCTTCTATATCGGGATAGTACTTTGCGGTTTTAATGTAACTGGTCGGTACAAATTCAAGCCAAACGGTCTGCCAAATTCCTGTAGTGCGGGTATAATCGCAACCCTGCGAAAAAAAGGCGGACGACTGTTTACCTTTAGGCTGTTTTCCTGAGCGGACATTATCCCTTGCATTTACTGTAAGGTCGTTCTCGCCTATATTTAAAAAATCGGTAATATCAAGCGTAAATGAGCTGTAACCGCCGAAGTGATTGCCCGCCTTTATGCCGTTTACGTATACATCGCACTCATAGTCCACCGCGCCGAAATGCAAAAGAACACGCCCTTTCAGCTGTTCTTCGGTTACGGTAACAGACCGCTTATACCAAACCGCCGGGATAAAATCCTTATATCCGATTCCTGAAAGCTCGCTTTCAGGGCAGAAGGGAACCGTGATTTTTTTTGTGTACTCATCAGCTTTTTCGGGCTTAAAAAGTCCGCGCTCAACGCCTGATATACCGAAATCAAATTCAAAAAGCCATTCTCCGTTAAGATTTTGCCAGTTTTCTCTTTTGAACATCGGCTGGGGATGCTCGGGGCGGGGAATTAAATTTTTTTCCATAATATCTGCTCCTCTTATTGTATTTAAAAGCTTTTTATTGTATAATATCATTATTATGAAGATAATTAAATGTATTTTTTAAGCATAAATGTGAGGATTTTAAGCATATGGAAAAAATATTTTTTCTTTCTGCGCAAAATGGGACTTCCGGCTCTCCGTTCAAGGTTAGTCTTGCAGGTATAACATATCCCGATCCGAATTATAAAATATACCGTAAATACTCCGAATTGTATGTTGCCGAGTATGTATGCGGCGGCGAGGGAACGGTTATATGCGGTGGCAATGAATATCACATTAAAACAGGCGACGCGTATATTCTTCCCGCGGGAATGGAGCATAATTATTATTCCGACAGAAACAATCCTTGGACTAAGAAATGGTTTAATGTTTCGGGTACGCTTTGTAAAAAACTGATTTCCGCCTACGGAATTGAAAACCTAATACATTTTAAGAATATCTCGGTAGAGGATTTGTTTGACGAGTTTTTTGATTTTTGCCTTAGCGAGACGGATATTAACCGAATAAACGAAAAGGGAGCGCTGATTTTTCACCGTTTAGTACAGCGGCTTGCGGCAAACTCACACAAAGAATCCGAAAACCCCGCGGCGGAAATTAAAGCGTATATCGACGGCAATATATATGAAAAGCTAACCGCCGCTTCGGTAGCGCAAAATGCCGGATTTTCGGTTTCTCAGATCGGGAGAATTTTTAAATCAGAGTACGGCGAGACGGTCTATTCTTATATTCTTGAACAAAAAATCAGGACGGCGGAAAATCTTTTAAAAAATTCGGGACTTTCGGTCAAGGAAATTTCGGATATGCTGAAATTTACGGACGAACACTATTTTTGTAACATATTTAAGAAAAAGCGCGGAGTTACGCCTGCTCGTTACCGCAGATGAATTAGGGAGATAAGGGGAGACAAGGAGTGTCACCACAACACAATAGAACCGACCCGTGTGTCCGAAGCCTTGAGGTCTAAGCGTCCCCTGTCTTCCTTTAATTTATCTTTGTCGCTTTTTGAAAGCACGGCGAATATCATATCAGCTTAGATCTTGCTTA
>JBJEOE010000067.1:0-9514 GCA_051880555.1 Acutalibacteraceae bacterium | reverse complement strand
CCCTGAGAATTTTTGAAAAGCACAAAACCTTTAGAAGAAGCCTTAACACCGGGAATGTTCAATTCAACGGTAAGCGGAAATGCGGGCGATGAGGCGCCGTCTAAGGTTATTACCTTATGATCGACAATTTTTAAATCTGCGCCGTTAGCGGTTTTAAGCTCTTCCAAAGCGGTGTTGTAAACTGCTCTGTCTGCGGTTGAAGCGTTGAGAACAAGCTTAACCGACACGCCGTTTTTATCCTTTGCAGTTGCCGAGGAGATTACACCCTCAAGCTTTTCGGGAGAAGGAGCCGCATTAGCTGTAACGGCGGAAAACGCCAAAACAACTACCAAAACAAATGCCAACAATTTTTTCATAATAATTTTCCTTTCAAATAATTTATTGTTTTTGATAAAAGACATCTAAAATCATCTGATACAGCTGAGCCTCATCCGGCATAAATGTTTCATAAATTCCGTCTGTTCCGGCGACCCCCTCTATTCCTATAATACTAAAATCAGCATCAAAGGCTTCGGACGCAAGGTATACCGCGCTTGCAGAGGTCACATCCGTAACTGTATTTTTAGCTAACTTATTATACATTTTTATCGGAAGTGAAAAATCCTTTTGCATTGCCGCCTTAGCTTGCGTTGCAAAGCTCGAAATAAAAGCTTTTTGCCGTTCAAGCCTCGGTGCATTGCTTTCACCTCTGTATTGAAGATACCTTAAAGCAGTATCTCCTGAAAGCGTTATATCCGTATCCTGCTTCATTTTTGGATTAACAGCCGTTAAATCCTCCGTGATATGAACAGGTACTCCGCCGACTGCATCGACAATTTCTTCGAGTGAGTTCATAAAAATCGTGTAATACCCGCTTATGGGAACGCCGTAAAGCAAATCGGAAACTGCTTTTACCGTATTTTCCGATGATTTTTTATCATCAGTGCTGTAGGTATAGGCAAGACAAATCTGTTGCTTAGCTGTTGAAAAATAATTCCCGTCAATATCGTAGGAATCAACATCGGTAAAAGTGTTGCGGGATATTGCGATTACTTTGACAGTTTTATCGTCGCTGTTAAGTGAAATAAGATAGAGCGCGTCCGCCTGATGCTTACCCGACATATCGGGCTTTTTCCTATCCACTCCAATAACAAGTATATTAATCAGCTTATCGTTATAATTATAAGCGACACCGTTATAATAAGCGTCTGCGTCCGCCGGAATACTTTCCGAATCACCGATAGGCAGTTTTGTATCACTGTCGGTCTGCTTCTTTCGCAGAGATGCCTCACCGATTTTTAAGGTAATTAAAAAGAAAGAAATCAGTAATAAAACAACCGCCGAAACAACAGACAGTACGATAACAAGCTTTTTGTGCTTCAACCGTCCTTTTTGCTTTGGAGACATTTGCTCAGTCTTGCTCTCTGCTGTCATATATCAAAACTCCCTGAACCAAGAAACGCTCATTGTCATTGCTCGTACAGGTTGACAGAGTGATTATTTTGTCCTCTTCGGTAACCTTTAGCTCACGATTAATATTCGCGTTCATTTTTCTTGAAGAAAATATCATATCTATATAAGCGGAGCGTATATCCTCTTTTGAAAAATCAAGACTTAAAAGAATATGCCTGTCATCCCAAACGTACGCGGCAAATATCTGATATTTCATAATACGTCCCGGCATATAGATATTAATATAACAATTTTGGTCGAAAAAGGCTTTGTCTCTGTATTTTTTCAGGCTACCGAACATCGTACCGTTTTTCATATTATGACCGTAAATCAGGGTATTGAAGTCGGCAAAATCCTTATCATTATAATCTTCGGTATAAATACTGCCGTATATTGAAGTTTTACCCTCTACCGTGTGATTTAGATAGTAGCCGTTATCTCCGTCACGCCTGAGAACAGGATAATCTACAATCGTTCCCGGAATATTTATCCAAGCATAAATATCGGGATTCTTTTTTTTAAGCTCAACGAAATCTACAGGCGGCTCAACATAATTCAAATTTGAAGAAGCGCTATCTGTGTCAACGGAAACCTGTGATTTTAAATCATCCATTTTGTTAGATTGCAGCTTGTTCCCGATAAAAAACGCAACACAGCATATAAAACAAATAAGCGAAATTATCAGCACGATTATCCAAATTATTTTATGTGATTTATCCGTTACCGTACTCTCCGTTCCTCGTTATATAGATTGTAGAATTATTATACTATTTTTGCTTTCAAAAGTCAATAATATTTTTCAAATGTTCCTTAGTCGCTTTTCAAATGTTCCTTAGTCGCTATCGTTCATTTCATCTGTCCTCGGGCTGAGTTTATGTTTAATATTATTTGAAAAATAAGGGAAGTTTTTCAAGGAAGATAATATCGTCCCTGTCGGCGGCGTCTCCCTCGGCTAAAAAGGCGCAGGCGGCGGCTTCCCTACCTCCCGCCTTCTTTACAAGCTCGCGGACTGCGGCAAGCGACTCGCCCGTGCTTATAACGTCGTCGATAATAAGCACCCGTTTGTCCTTTAGCATATTAACCTCTGTCTCGCCTAAGAATAAATGCTGTTCGTGCTGAGTAGTAATAGAAGTAACGCTTACCTCAAGCGGATTGCGCATATAAACCTTCATTCCCTTGCGGGCGATTACATAGGGCTTTCCTGTCTGCCTTGCCATTTCGTAGGCAATAGGTATGCTTTTTGCCTCGGGAGTAAGTATTACGTCAAACTCGGGGAGCTTTTTAAGCAGCTCCGCACAGCCTGCGACGGTAAGCTCAACATCACCGAAGATAATAAACGCGGCAATATCCATCTTGTCGCTCACGGGAAATTTTTCGAGCTTTCTTTCAAGTCCCGCGATTTTTAAAGTAAAAAATTCTGACATTTTCAACAACCTCTTTTTATGTACGGCGGTATTTCCGCCTATTTAAGAAATTCGGTTTATCAGCCGGGAGGCCACGCAAGATTGCGGCGCGCCAGCAAATGAAAATGGATATGGTGAACGGTCTGTCCCCCGTCCTCGCCGCAGTTGTTGACAACACGGTAGCCATTTTCAAGGTTTTCCTGCTTTGCAATTTTCGCTACAGCCTCAAAAACGCGCGCAACCTCTATGCTGTTAGAAGAATCGATTTCATCAGCCGAGCCGATATGCTTTTTCGGGATTACTATAGCGTGGAAGGGTGCTTGCGGGTCAATATCCTTAAAGGCGTAAACATACTCGTCCTCATAAACCTTTGTACTCGGAATCTCCCCCGCGACTATTTTACAAAAAAGACAGTCTGACATCTCTTATTCTCCAATCTGTGCGCCGACTGCGGACTGAACCGCGCCAAGCGCTTCGTTTACCTTTGAAATATCCTTACCGCCCGCCATTGCAAGGTCGGGCTTGCCGCCGCCGTTTCCGCCCGCGATTCGAGCGACCTCGCGAACCAAATTGCCCGCATGCGCGCCCTTTGCGACCGCCGCCTTGCCACAGGAAACGCAGAAGGTAAGCTTGCCGTCGTTTATAGCGGCTAAAACAGCGATTACGTCTTCATTTTGATTCTTAATCGTATCGGCGGTTTTTCTAAGCTCGTCCGACGCCGTACCGTCAAGCAGACCCGAGACAACCCGCAGTCCTCCTATTTCCTGTGCGCCCTTTAACAATCCGTCAATCTTGCCTGAGGCTATCTTAGCCTCAGCCTTTTCAAGGAGCTTTTCGGTGTCGCGCAGTTCTTTTGTAAGCTGTTCCGCCCTGCGGGCAATATCCTTTTCGGAAGAAGCCTTCAAAGCCACAGCCGTTTCGGCGGCGAGATTTTTGTAATCGTCAATTAATTTGAGAACATTTAAGCCCGTCACAGCCTCAATTCTTCTTACGCCCGCCGCAACGCTCGCCTCCGATACAATTTTGAAAAGACCGATTTTAGCGGTATTGTCAATATGCGTACCGCCGCAAAGCTCAATCGACCTATCGGGTACATTGACAACGCGGACAACGTCTCCGTACTTTTCGCCGAACAGCGCCATTGCGCCGAGTTTTCTCGCCTCATCAATCGGCATTTCGTTATTTTGTACGGTAATACCCGCAAGCACCGCACCGTTTACAAAGGCTTCAACCTCGGCTAATTCCTCGGCAGTAAGGGCTGAAAAATGGGTAAAGTCAAATCGGACGGCATTCTCGTTTACAAGCTGTCCCGCCTGCTCAACGTGAGTTCCTAAAACCTTTCTAAGTCCCGCCTGCAAAAGGTGGGCGGCGGTGTGGTTTCGGCGGATTGCCTCGCGACGCTCTTTATCAATAACAGCCGTAACCTCAGCATCAACCGCGACTGTTCCCATTTCAACTGTTCCGAAGTGGGTAAATACACCGCCCGCAGTTTTCTTGGTGTCGGTAACCTTAAACTCAAAATCAGCGGCTTTAATGACGCCTGTGTCGCCTACCTGACCGCCGCCCTCACCGTAGAAGACGGTTTTTTCAAGCACAATTATTGCCTTATCTCCTTCGCCTGCGGCGATGGTATGCTCACCGTTTACCACTATGTCAAGGATTTTAGCACTACACTCATTCTCGGTATAACCCAAAAACTCGGTGGCGGGAACGCCGTCAAAGCTGATTCCGTCGCTCTTCCAGCTCTCTGCGTCGGCGGATTTTCTTGAAGAACGGGCAAGCTGTCTCTGCTTTTCCATAAGCTCGTTAAAGGTGTTTTCATCCACCGTCATATTCTTTTCAGCCAAAATATCCTTTGTTAGGTCAAGCGGGAAGCCGTAGGTATCGTAAAGCTTGAACGCGTCCTCGCCCGACAGCACGCCGCCGTCCTTAGTAAGGTTGTTTAACATATTAAGACCTAAATCAATGGTCTTATTGAAGTTGCTTTCCTCGTTAGAGATAACCTTTTTAATAAGCTGTTCCTTTTCCACAAGCTCGGGGTAACCCGCCTTGTTTTCGTTTATAACAGTATCGCAAAGCTCGGAAAGGAAGGGACGGTCAATGCCTATAAGCTTGCCGTGCCTTGCCGCGCGGCGGATAATGCGGCGCAGAACATAGCCGCGTCCCTCGTTTGAGGGAATAATGCCGTCGCTTATCATAAAGGTCGAAGCTCTTATATGGTCGGTGATAGCACGGATGGAAATATCGGTGCTGTCGTCCTTGCCGTACTCCTTGCCCGACATCTCGCAAACCTTGTTTAAAATGTTCCTTATGGTATCAACCTCGAACATATTGTCAACCCCCTGCATTACGCAGGCAAGGCGTTCAAGTCCCATTCCCGTGTCGATATTTTTATGCTCAAGCTCGGTATAGGTGCCGTCCCCCATATTGTTGAACTGTGAGAAAACGTTGTTCCAGATTTCCATATAGCGGTCGCAGTCGCAACCGGGCTTACAGTCGGAACTGCCGCAGCCGTACTTTTCGCCGCGGTCAAAATAAATCTCACTGCAGGGTCCGCAGGGACCTGTGCCGTGCTCCCAGAAATTATCCGCCTTGCCGAGCTTTACAATATGCGCCTCGGGGACACCTATTTTGTCGCGCCAAATGGAGTAAGCCTCGTCATCCTCCTCATAGACTGAGGGCCAAAGCAGATTTTCGGGGATTTCTAATACCTTGGTTAAAAACTCCCACGCCCACTCGATAGCCTGCTCCTTAAAATAATCTCCGAACGAAAAGTTGCCAAGCATCTCAAAATATGTGCCGTGACGCGCAGTGTGACCGACGCGCTCAAGGTCGGGCGTGCGGATACATTTCTGACAGGTGGTAACCCTTACAGAGGGTGGTGTAACCTCCCCCGTAAAATACTTTTTCATCGGTGCCATACCCGAATTTATAAGCAACAGCGATTTGTCGCCGTTTGGCACAAGCGAAAAGCTTTTAAGCCTTAAGTGTCCCTTTGATTCAAAGAACGAAAGATATTTTTCACGCAGGTCGTTAAGTGAAGTCCACTCCATAAATATACATCCTTAAAACTAAAATTAGACTTATAAAAGTCATATACTTATTTATTATATACTTGATTTTTTTATTTGTCAATCTTTTACTAAGCTATTATTGAAAAGCTTTTTTTCGATATAACAGATAACATTCTGCGTTTTTGAGGGCAAAAATTCCAGATCATTTGATTCGTTGCATTAGTATTGCTTATATACAAAAAGAGCCTAACGAATATGCGATATTTACATAAATAATTTACATTTTTATACTTGACAATTTTCGACACAACCAATAAAATGATAGTGGATAAATAATATGGTCTTTAATAAAAAAACCGTAGCAATAATTACGAATTTGGATTTTTCTCGGTAACAAATAAGCCCCGTTTCTTACGGGACTTTACTATGCGCGGATGTTTTTAAGCGATTTTTAAGACTATAAAAAAAGAAGAACCTCAACTACGCGTTTGCGTGTCGAGGCTCTCGACCAAAGCGGATTTCATAAGTGACTATAAACGCGAGAGGAAAAACTATAAAAAAAGAAGAACCTCAACTACGCGTTTGCGTGTCGAGGCTCTCGACTGGAGCTGAAGATGGGACTCGAACCCACGACCTGCTGATTACGAATCAGCTGCTCTACCAACTGAGCCACTCCAGCGTTTGCTATATGATTATACCAATAACTTTGATTTAAGTCAAGTACCAAAATAAAAAAACGGAGGAAAAGAAGTATGGACAGGTCAATTAACCAGCGAATTGCCTTATACAGAAAAATGGCTAATTTAACCCAGACCGAGGTCGCGGAAAAAATGGGAATGAAATGCAGCACCTATTCTCAGATGGAACGCAAAGGCTCAATAAGCACCGAAAGACTGCTTAGTTTAGCTGATATTCTCGGGGTAACGCCTGAAATGCTGCTTTATGAAGCCCCTGTGGCTAAAAAGCTTGATTTTTCTGTAACTGAAACCGTGACGAGCTCGCTTCATCAGAACAAAGACCCCTTCGGCAAAGCCCCTTTCAGCCCCGCTCCCTTCATTCCTACCCACAAGGAAGAAAGCATAATTAAAATTCTTCGCAATCTTCCTAAGCCCTGCTATGATGAGGTAGTAACCTTTATAAATCAAAAATACAAGGAATCAAAGAAAAAATAAACTTATTATTATAATTAGAGAGGCTGTAAAAAACAAATTGGGGTTTGCAGCAATATCAAATAAAATTTTCAAATGTAGGGCGGGGGCTTGTGTCCCGCCGTTTGTCTAATGTCTAATATCTAATGCATAAAACGGCAGAAGCAAGACCCTGCCCTACAGAATATCTTTTAGTCCGCCTAAAAGCAAACAAGCTATGCATAAGATTTATTTTCGTGCTTTTGCAGAGCTTGTTTTTCGTTTTAGCTAAATTAATCCGTCTTTTCAAATACTGTGTTTTTTTATAGCCCTTTAGTTTATTACTAATAAAAGGTTATTCATTGTGCAAGCGGTAGGACAAGGTCATAAGACTGTCGCCGAAGTGTACGTTTTCCACCTTTACGCCGGGGTATTTAAGCGCTAAATCGTAATGGCTGAAGTTCCAAAAGCCCTTTATGCCTAACCCTACAAGCTGATCCGCTATCGACATAGCGGCGTTTTTCGGAATACATAGGATTGCCGCGTCGGGTAGATTTTCACGGCAAAACTCGTCTATTGTAGTTGTGTTTCTTATCGGCAAGTCCTTTATTACCTGACCGACAAGAGACTCCTTGCTGTCAAAAAGCCCTATAAGCTTAAAGCCCTTTGCTTCAAAATTTATATGCATAGTAACAGCGCGGCCTAAGTTTCCTATTCCGATAAGTATTGCGGTTTTCGGCTTGTCAAGACCTAATATATGCCCTATTTCGGTCTGCAAAAGCTCGATATTATAACCGTAGCCCTGCTGACCGAAGCCTCCGAAGCAATTAAGATCCTGCCTTATCTGGCTTGCGGTAAGTCCCATTCGTTCAGACAGCTCCCGCGAGGATATTCTGGTAAGGCCCGCGGCTTTAAGCTCCCCTAAAAACCTATAATATCGCGGCAAACGCTTTATAACCGAATCGGATATAATATTACTGCTCATTAGATCACTCTTCTATCTTTATTTCCTATTTAATAATAAAACATTGATAAAAAAATGTCAAGTTTTTAAAAATAGTTCTTGACAAAATTCAAAAATCGTGTATAATAAAATAGTAATCATTACTGATTTGGGTGATTATATGAAAAAATATTCACGTCAGCGTGAAGCGATCCTTAATGTGTTATGTTCTACCGATACTCACCCTACTGCGAATCAGGTGTACGATCGGGTTCGTGAAACGATACCGAATATCAGTCTCGGCACGGTCTACCGAAATCTCGCCGCTTTAAGCGCGGCGGGAGAAGTATTTTCTATTTCGGTGGGCGACGGTTATGAGCGTTTCGACGGTAATAATTCTCCGCACCTGCATCTTCACTGTAAGCTATGCGGAAAAATTACCGACCTGCCGCTTGAGACCGATCATTTAGCCGAAACGGCGCAAAGCTGCGGTTTCACTCCCGACACCTCGGTTTACATTGTAAACGGTGTGTGCGGTGAATGTAATGCAAAAGAAAAAAATTAACTTAACGGAGGAAATTAAAATGAAAAAGTATGTATGTCTTGTCTGCGGTTATGTTTATGAGGGTGAATCCGCTCCGGATGAGTGCCCCATCTGCCACGCTCCCGCTTCAAAGTTTGCCGAGCAGGCTTCTGAAAAGACCTGGGCTGCAGAGCACGTTGTAGGCGTTGCTAAGGGTGTTGACCAGAGAATAATCGACGGTCTTCGCGAGAACTTCAACGGCGAGTGCTGTGAAGTAGGTATGTACCTTGCTATGGCGAGAGTTGCTCACCGCGAGGGCTATCCCGAAATCGGTCTTTACTGGGAAAAGGCTGCTTATGAAGAGGCTGAACACGCCGCTAAGTTTGCGGAGATGCTCGGCGAGGTTGTAACCGACAGCACCAAGAAGAATCTTGAGATGCGCGTTGACGCCGAGAACGGCGCTACCCTCGGCAAGACCGAGCTTGCTAAGCTCGCTAAGGAGCTCAACCTCGACGCTATCCACGATACCGTACATGAGATGGCACGCGACGAGGCTCGCCACGGTAAAGCATTTGAGGGTCTTTTGAACAGATATTTTAAATAAGCAAAAACCCGCATAAATAAAGAATTTATAAGTATTCTACGCCGACAGGCACGGATTTTGTTCCGTGCCTGTTTTCTATATTTGGTGGGATTTTGAGTGGGATTATAAATTTTAAAAAGTTGCAAAAAACATATGAAGTGGGACTGCAAGTGGGATTTTATTAAAATTGCAAAAAAAATAGCAACAGCGGTGCAATTTACTCCGCTGTTGCCAGTTCTTAATCTAAATATTTTTTAAGATATGTATTAAAATAATTTATCAATTCTTCGTTTCCCATTTGAGGACGCCACATAAAGAAATTTTTATCATACGTATCAAACCAAAATGCAATCTCACGATTACGTTTTGGGTCCCTTGTAATATCTCCCTCATGCACCACCCAAAAAGGCAAAATTTCTTCATCGGTAGCCGAGTTTTGTGTCTAATTCTGCCTCCATTACCTGCTGGAGCACATCACCGAACATGGCTT
>JBJEOE010000066.1:0-9518 GCA_051880555.1 Acutalibacteraceae bacterium | reverse complement strand
AACCTGTGACCCTCTGCTTGTAAGGCAGATGCTCTCCCAGCTGAGCTATGCTCCCATCCTGTGTACCGCCCGGCGCTGTCTATCACTCACCGGCGACAAGCATTATATTACCATAAGACTAACAATTTGTCAAGTGTTTTTTTAAGATTTTTTTTGATTTATTATTTTTTGTATTTCGGAGCGGTTAAATACATAGGATTTTCCGCAAAAACTGCACTTTACTTCGACCTCCGGCATTTCCTCGGCAATGCTTTCAAGCTCGGCGATTCCAAGGGAGGCGATTGTTTTTTCGGTGCGTTCTCTTGAACAGCGGCATTTGTAGCTGACCTCATTTGTCGAGAGCACCTCGGTATCAAAACCGTCAAGCATCTCCTTTAAAATATCGAGGATATCCTTGCCTTCGTCCAATTGCTCGGTAACTGGGCGCGCCTTTTTGAGATTTTCTTCAAGCCGTGAAACCGTGCTTTCGTCGGCGGCGGGGAGGAGCTGTATTATATAGCCGCCCGCCTTTTTAACCGTAAGATCGGGATTTACAAGCACGCCTAAGGCGCAGACCGTCGGAATCTGCTCGCTTACGGCGTAATATGAGGTAATATCCTCAGCGATTTCGCCCGATACTATCGGAACAAAGCCGCTGTAGGGCTCCTTAAGTCCTAAATCCTTAATTACAAAAACATTGCCGTCGGTTCCAACCGCGCCCGAAACGTCAAGCTTGCCGTTAGGCTTAAGGGGAATTTCCACAACGGGGTTTACGGCGTATCCACGCACGAAGCCGTGGGAGTCCGCAACCGCCGTTACAGCTCCCGCAGGGCCGCCTCCGTCGATTTTAACCGTAACGGTATCCTTTTCACCCTTTAGCATATTACCCATCATAGAAGCCGCCGTAAGCAGTCTGCCTAAAGCCGCGGTGACCACCGCAGAGGTTTTGTGCAGGCGCTCCGCTTCGGCTACGACTTCGGTGCTATCGATTGCCGACGCCATAACCGCGCCGTCGCTTGTAATACATCTTATGAGCTTACTCATTGTTTGTTTCCTCTTTTTTTCTTGTGACGTATACCGCCCGCTCGGTGTATTCCCAGGCGGGATTATCGTTCATATCGTCGTATATTTTTAAAATTTCAAGCCCCGCCGCATTTAAAGCTGCGGACAATTCCTCCTCAGTATAGGCTCGCTCCGAAAAATCCTCGGAGCTTCGCGTATAAAGGCCGCCGTCCTCAATAAAGAAGTCGAGAGAAATGTCGGTAATATTCGTTTCCTCGTCGGTCGAGTTGCGCCATGCGCAGAATACGCCGTTTTGCTCTATAATAAAGGTGTTGTCGGACAGAATAAATTTGTGCTTAAAAACCGTGTTTACATCGAAAATAAAGAGCCTGCCTGCCTCTAAAAATAGGGAAACTCGGCTAATCGCTTCGCAGAGCTTAGTATAATCGGTGATGTGGTTAAGGCTGTCAAGACAGCAAATCGCTCCGTCAACCGTCCCGTAAAGGTCAAGCTCCTCGGCCTTTTGGCATAGATACAGCACGTCGACACCCCGCTCGGCAGAGTTTTCCCTCGCCGCCGAAAGCATTTCCTCCGACATATCGACCCCGATAACCTCAAGCCCCTTTTCGGCAAGCTCGTTAGAAAAACCGCCCGTGCCGCAGGCAAGGTCCAAAAAAAGGGAGGGCGTGCGGTCATATTCATTAAAAAGCTCTAAAAGCCTGTCGGTACGCGCCTTGTAATCGACGTCGCTCATAAGGCGGTCGTAAACCGAGGCAAAATTATCGTACTCACTCATTTGATTGCTTTAACCTTTCAAATGCCATTTTGTAGCCGTTGTTTATGGAACGCCCCACGCGGCTTATGGTTGCGGTGCTGGCGCCTGTTTGCTCAATAATATCGCTGTAAACTCGCTTGTTGTAAAGCATTTCCGCCACAATAAAGCGCTGAGCAATCGCCTGAAGCTCCTTTGGGGTGCAGGCGTCGGCAAAAAACTCCGAACATTCCTCTTTGGTTTTAAGGGTCAGTATTGCGTCAAAAAGTCGGTCTAAGGAATTATTTTTTTCCATTTCGGCACCTCTTTCAAAAAATTTTGCTTACCTTAGAATTTTAACACATTAAACCGATAAAGTCAAATAATAGACTTGAATTAACGCCAAAAAAATGATAAGATTTAACGGTAAGGAAGTGTTAGTATGAAAAATGTAAAAATTCTGCATTGCGCGGATATACATATAGGTGCGGCGGAGAGCTTTTTGGGCGCATACGCGGCATCACGAAGATACGAGACCCTTTTGACATTTGAGCGGATAATCGATACCGCCACCGCCGAGGGTGTTCGTATTATTGCCGCCGCGGGGGATATTTTCGATTCGAACGGGGTTGAGGACGATTTTGTAAAGGCTGTTTTTGAAAAAATCGCCGCTGTTCCCGAGATTAAAGTGGTTTTCTCGGCGGGAAATCACGACCCGCTTTCGGCGGATTCTCCCTTTAAAAACCGCAGTCTTCCGCAAAATCTTTTTGTTTTGGGAACAAAGGACGACTGCGTTATCTTTGACGATTTAAGGGTAAGGGTTTACGGCAGGTCGTTCGAGGACGTTTATTTAAAGGGAGAGGAGCGGTTTTCTCTTAACCCTCCCGAGGACGGCTATATTAATCTTATGGTACTGCACGGGGAGCTTAGAAGCGACCTTAATTCCAACTATAATTCGATAACATCGGGCTTTATTAAGCAGAGCGGTATGGATTATATCGCGCTCGGTCACGTTCATAAGCGCACCGAGCCGCAGAAGATAGGCAATACCTATTACGCCTACTGCGGCTGTCCCGAGGGGCAGGGCTTTGACGAAACCGATGAAAAGGGCGTGTATATCGGGGAGATAGGCAAGGGCTATAGTGATCTAAAATTTGTTCCTATGTCTAAGCGCCGCCATATTTGCGAAAAAATCGATGTCACGGGTTTAAATTCCTCCGCCGAAATAAGCGCGGCGGTACTCAATCGGCTTAAAGAAAAGTACGGCGATTTTTACGGCGAAAATCTTTATAAAATAGAGCTTACGGGCAGTATTAAAGAGGATTTTAATTTGAATCTTACCGAGATTTTAAGCAGGGTGTCGGACGAGGTTTATTTTGCTAAAGTTAAGGACAGAACCGAGCTTTTAATTGATACCGAAAAGCTTGCGGGTGAAATTTCCCTTAAGGGGCTTTTTGTAAAAAATATGCTTGAAAAAATAAAAAACGCAACTGATGAGGAGCGCGGAGAGCTTGAAAACGCGCTTAAATTGGGGCTTAGGGCGTTTAGCGCGGAGGTGGCGTACAATGAGGATTAATAGGGTAAATATCGCCGCTTTCGGCGGGCTTAAAAATAAGGTTATCGACTTTAAAGACGGCTTTAATGTGGTTTACGGCGATAACGAAAACGGCAAGACCACCGTTATGAGCTTTATAAAAATGATGTTTTACGGCAGTGGGCGCGGTTCGGCGCAGATTGCGAAAAACATACGCAAAAAATATATTCCGTGGGACGGCTCGGCTATGGCGGGGAGTATTGATTTTGGGCTAAACGGCAAAAATTACCGCCTTGAAAGGGAGTTCAGAAGCTCCGATTCGACCGATAAGGTCGCCCTTTGCGACCTCGATTTGGGAACTAGGGAAGCGGTATCGTCCGATATAGGCGCAAGGCTGTTAGGGCTTAGCGCCGCCGCCTTTGAGCGGAGCGTCTTTATCGGGCAGACAGGCTTTCCCGAAAAGGACGCGACGGCGGAGGGGGAGATTAACTCAAAGCTTTCCAATATTGTCACAACGGGGGACGAATCGGTTTCCTTTAATACCGTAAGCCTACGTCTTGAAAAGGCGAAAACCGCCCTTATGTCCAAAAGCGGCAGGGCGGGGGAGTACGATAAAAATATTAAGCGGATTGAGGAGCTTGAGAGAAAAGCGGAGCAGTCCGAGAAAATACGTGCCGATTACGCCGAATTTTGTGAGCGGGCAGAGGAATATAAGGCGGATATGGCGCGCGACATAAAAAAAGCCGCCGCGCTTAAGTCGAAAATCGACAGCGAGCAGGATGTAAGAAACGCCGTGAAGCTTCGCGATTTGCTTAAAACAAAGGAAGAGCTTGACGCGCTTAACGAGGGAATGCGGCTCGAGGGAGGCGGCTTTGCCGACGATTCCTTTGTTAAAATGCTGGAGCTTAGTCTAAGTATGACCGAGACGGCAGAAAAAAGCTACAACGATAAAATTGCCGAGACAAAAAGACTTCGGGAAAGCCTTGAAGCGGCGGCAAATCCGGACGGCGAGGCTACGCGGCAAAGGGCTGACGAGGTCTTAAAGGAAAAAAACGAGCTTGAAAGAAAAAGCGAATCGCTAAAAGCCGAAATTTCTAAAAAAGAAAATGAGATAAATATGCTTGCCGCTAAGGAAAGCGAGGTGTTAAAAAGCCGCAAGGGCGTAAAGATTCCGCTCGTCGTCACGGGTGCTGTGCTTTTAACCCTTTCTGTTGTGTTGTTTGCGGTACTTAAAACTGCGGCTTTTGCCGCGGTATCAGCGGCGGTTGGTGCTGTTCTGCTTATACTCGGCTTTGTTCTGCGCCCTGCGGACAAGGCGAAAATAGATAAATATTATTCCGCTTTAAACCGACTCAAAGCGGAAAGCGAAGACCTTAAGCGGGAGCGGGAGGAGGTATTCCAAAAAATAACCCTCCTCTCGGCAAGGCTTGAAGCAATAAACACGGCAGTAAATGCGGGAACGACCGTGCTTGAAAAGCAAAGGGCGCTTTTAAGCGACTGCGAGGAGCAGGCAAAGTCACTAAAAGCCGAGCTTGATACAAAGCGCGAAGCCCTATTAAAGCTTTTCGGACGTTATAAAAAAAACGAGAGTATAGACCAAATCAAAAACGAGCTTGAAGAGCTTACCGAAAAAGCTGCAAGGCAAAAGGAGATTAAGCAAAGGCTTAACTATATTGTCCGCGACGTCGGAAACATTTCATATGATGAGGCGCGGGAAAGGCTTTCCGCTTTGCCTGATTCCGTAAAAGGCGAAACCGATTTTGACGTCTTAAAGCGGGAGTATGACGGCGTTACCGCATTGCTTTCTCAAAAAAGGGAAAAGCTTGCCGCCGCTAAGGCTTCCGCCCTTTCAAGGCTTGAAGCAGCGGAAAATCCCGACGAATTAAAAAAGGAAATCGCCGAATTAAAGCAAAAAACCGATAGACAGGCACGGTTTGTCAAGGCGGCTGATATTGCCTTAGAGGTGCTAAAGGACAGCTTTGCCGAGCTTCGCCGCGGCTACGGCTCTGCCTTAGAGCAAAAGGCGGGAGAAATTTTCAAGGGGCTTACGGATGGCAGATATGAGGGTATGCAGATTTCCAAGTCCTTTGATATAAGCGTGGAAAAATCGGGCGTTTTCGGCGGCAAGGAGATAGCCTTTCTAAGCTCGGGTACTGCCGACCAGGCGTATTTAAGCCTTAGACTTGCGCTGTCCGCCCTAATTTTTGATAATGCGGAGGGCTTGCCTGTTTTACTTGATGATACGCTTACTCAGTATGATGATAAAAGAGCCGAAGCCGCGCTTAAATATCTTAAAGAATATTCCGAAAACGTGCAGATAATAATGTTCACCTGCCACCGCTCGCTCTATTCCGCGGCGGAAAAATCGGGAGCGGAATGTCAGGCGTTTTAGATGTTAGACGTTAGATGTTAGACATTAGATATTAGACAATCGGACATCGAGGACGTCCCTACATAATTCAATTGACCTACGTAGGGACCGGCGTCCTCGACCGTCCGCTGCCAATTTCCGAACGCGGGACACAAGCCCCACCCAACATTCAATTATTCAATTAAAGCAATATTTTATAAAGCTCGTCAATATTTTCGGCGATATAATCTGCTCCCGCGGCGGTTAGCTCCTTAAGGCTTCCGAAGCCGTAAAGCACGCCTATAGAGGCTATGCCGTTTTGCTTTGCCCCGAAAATATCGTGGTGACGGTCTCCAACCATAACGGCGAGTGATTTATCCGTAATATTACATTCTTTAAGGGCGTAGGCTATGACTGCGTCCTTTTTGTTTCGCGTTTCGTCCATTGAAGCGCCCGCGGCGTAATCGAAATACTGCATCAGGTCAAAATGATCTAAGATAAGTCTTGCGAATTTCTCGGGCTTTGAGGTGGCAAGAATAACGGTTTTGCCATTTTCCTTAAGTGCTTTTAAAAATTCGGGTATGCCGCCATAGACCGCGTTTTCATAAAGCCCCGTCGTCTCGTAATACTCCCTGTAAAGCTTTACCGCCGCCTGTGCTTTTTCGGTATCAAATACGCAAATATCCCTAAAACCGTCCAAAAGGGGAGGACCTATAAATTTGCAAAGGGTTTCGTATGGCGGAATAGGAGCGTTTAGTTTGTTCAAAGCGTATTTTACCGAATTGGTAATACCTAATGCGGAGTCGGTAATTGTTCCGTCCAAATCAAAGAGTATATATTTATATTTTTTCATTTAAACTCCTTATAATAAAGGCCCCCTTGCCTAAAGGGGGCTGTCACGGCACAGCCGTGACTGGGGGATATTTGGTTTGATGAGAGGTGGTTGAATCCCTCCACCGCTAACGCGATCCCCCTCCCGTAAGGCTTGGGAGGCTATTTTATTTTCAAATCAAGTGTATTTATTTTGCAGCCGATACCGTCTCTTTTTCCGTCTCGGGAGCGTTGTCAAGCTGTTCGTGTGAAAGTAGCGGCTCAACGCTTTTGCCCTTGATTTCTCTGTCGACATAGTTCTTAGTGATTTTAACAACAAGCGGAATTAAAACAACAACACCTATAAGGTTAGGTATCATCATAAGTCCGTTAAAGGTATCTGAAATATCCCAAGCAAGGCTTGAAGTAAGTACCGCACCGAATATAACGGTGCAAACATGAATTATCTTGAATACAACCGTGGTATTAGCACCAAACAGGTATTCCCATGCTTTTGAGCCGTAATGCGACCAGCCGAGAACTGTGGTGAAGGCGAAAAGGAACATAGCAATCGCAATAAACTTTTGACCGATGTTTCCAAAGCTGAAAACGGTATTAAATGCACCGCCTACCAGCGTTGCGTCATTAAGTCCGTCTGCAACAGCGCCTGTTTTTGCATTGAATACGCCCGAGGTTAAAACAACAAGAGCGGTCATCGTGCAAACTATCATAGTATCGGCAAATACTTCGAATATGCCCCACATACCCTGCTTAACAGGCTCCTTTACATTTGAGTTGGAGTGAACCATAACCGAGGAGCCTAAGCCTGCCTCGTTAGAGAATACGCCGCGCTTAAAGCCCTGCTGAGCCGCAAGCATAATAGCGCTGCCGATTGTTCCGCCGACAAAGGCTTCGGGCTTGAATGCGTTTACAAATATAGCTTTAAACGCAGGGAGGATATGTGCGTAATTAACGCCGATAACCACAAGGCTGCCCGCTACAAAAAGCACAACCATAAAGGGTACGATTTTTTCCGCAACACCGGCAATTCTCTTAAGTCCGCCGAGTGTTATAAGGGCGACTAAAACCATAATTACTGCGCCTAAAATAATATTATAAAGCGAAACTCCCGCAAAAACCTCTATAGAAGAAAGGGAAGATACATCGAAAGCCACGGCAACATTGGCAACAATCTTGTTTACCTGTCCCATACTGCCGATACCAAAGGATGCAAGCATTGTAAAGATACAGAAAAGGACAGCCAAAACCTTACCTATGTATTTGCAGTGCTTTTTCTTGCCGAGACCGTCCTGCAAATAATACATAGCGCCTCCCGACCATTCGCCGTTTGAATTTTTGCGGCGGAAGAATATGCCCAAAACATTTTCGGAATAGTTTGTCATCATACCCAAAAATGCGGCTACCCACATCCAGAAAACTGCGCCTGCACCGCCTACACAAATTGCGGCGGCAACTCCGGCTATATTACCGGTACCAACCGTCGCCGCAAGAGCGGTACACAATGCCTGGAACGGGGAAATAGCGCCTTTTTCTTTGGTGTGACCTATTACTTCCTTTTTGAAAAGACTTCCTATGGTATTGCTCCACCAATGCTTTAGATGGGATACCTGAAACACCTTTGTAGAAAGTGTGGCAATCACGCCCGTACCGAGCAGAAGAATAAGCCCTACCCAGCCCCAAACGAAACCGTTAACGGCACCGTTTAGCTCTTCGATTTTTGATAAAAAAGCCTCCATAATTAAAAACTCCTTAAAAAATATTAAAGCCGAGCCTAAAATAAGGCTCGGCAAAAGAAGCGTAAAAATCCCGCTTAAAACGGTTAATAAGCTTTGTCCTTTTGCCTGAGAGATTAGCGGAAAACCGCCTTGCCCCTTCGGCACCCGATTAAAATACGGGATTCTCCAAAGTTCTATCAGCCTACAGTCTCTGTCCGAAAAACGGACGCCTGAGAGTGTTACTCCTTCGGCAGCGGATATGCTTTTCCTGTAAGCGTCATATAGATTTATTATTTTAATACCTATTATAACACATATTTATGCGATTGCAAGAAAAATTTTTTTAAGAAAAAAACGCTTTATCGCTTTAAAATATTAAATTTTTTCAAAAAATGCTTAATTTTTTATTGACTGGAAGAAAAAATAGTAGTATTCTAAAAAACAGAAAAAATTTACGGAGGTCTTTTTTATGTTCAAATCCGAATACTTAAAGAGGGTTTACGCCGGCGTTGAGTCCCGTAACCCGAACGAAAAGGAATTTTTACAGGCGGTAAAAGAGGTTCTTGAATCCTTAGAGCCGGTTGTAGAGGCTAACCCGAAGCTTGAGGCTAACGGCGTTTTAGAGAGAATCGTTGAGCCTGAGAGACAGATTTTCTTCCGCGTTTCCTGGGTTGACGATAACGGCAAGGTTCAGGTAAACCGCGGCTACAGGGTTCAGTTCAACTCTGCTATCGGACCGTATAAGGGCGGCATCCGTCTCCATCCCTCGGTTAACGCTTCGGTTATCAAGTTCTTAGGCTTTGAGCAAATCTTCAAGAACAGCCTTACAGGTCTTCCGATAGGCGGCGGCAAGGGCGGCTCCGACTTTGACCCCAAGGGTAAGTCGGACGGTGAAATTATGCGCTTCTGTCAGAGCTTTATGACCGAGCTTTCAAAGCACATCGGCGCTGATACCGACGTTCCCGCGGGAGACATCGGCACGGGTGCTCGCGAAATCGGCTTTATGTACGGTCAGTACAAGAGACTTCGCAACGAGTTCACAGGCGTTCTCACAGGCAAGGGTCTTACATACGGCGGCTCTCTTGCACGTACCGAGGCTACAGGCTACGGCGTTTGCTACTACACCGAGGAAATGCTTAAATGTATGAAGAACGATTCCTTTAAGGGCAAGACCGTAGTAATTTCGGGCTCGGGCAATGTTGCTATCTACGCAACTCAAAAGGCTACCGAGCTTGGCGGTAAGGTTGTAGCCCTTTCGGATTCCAACGGCTACATCTATGACCCCAACGGCGTAAACCTTGATGTTGTTAAGCAGATTAAAGAGGTTGAGCGCGGAAGAATTAAGGAGTATGTTGA
>JBJEOE010000065.1:0-9609 GCA_051880555.1 Acutalibacteraceae bacterium | reverse complement strand
GTGGAGCTTTTAATTGTAACAGGAATGTCGGGAGCGGGCAAGTCTCAGGCGGCGAATGTGCTTGAGGATATAGGCTTTTACTGCGTGGATAATATTCCTCCCGCGATAATACCCTCGTTCGTAGAGCTTTCTGCAAGGAGCGGCGATCTGCTCAACAAAATGGCGTTAGTTACCGATATGCGCGGGGGGATTCTTTTTAACGAGATTGACGATGTGCTTGAAAGCCTCCGCAATAATCATACCGATTATAAAATACTGTTTTTAGACTCGTCGGACGACGTGCTTATAAGGCGTTATAAGGAAAACCGCCGCAAGCACCCGCTTTCGGACAGCGAGAATATGTCGGTTTCCGCCGCGGTCAGAAAAGAGCGGGAGATGCTTAAGAAAATACGGTATATGTCCGACTATATTGTAGATACAAGCCATATATCTATTTCTCAGCTTAAGGTTCAGCTTTCCAATATCTTCTGCGGAAGCGTAAGCAACGTGCTTAAAATTCAGTGTAAGTCCTTCGGCTTTAAATACGGCTCGGATACCGAGGCGGATTTGGTTGTGGACGTGCGCTGTCTGCCCAATCCCTTTTATGTTGAGGAGCTAAAGGAAAAAACGGGACTTGATAAAGAGGTCAGGGACTATGTAATGGACAGCAAAGACAGTAAAGAGTTTCTGTCCCGTCTGCTTGCCTTTATCGACTGTGCCGTGCCGCTTTACGCTAAGGAGGGCAAGAGCCAGCTTATAATTTCCATCGGTTGTACCGGCGGCAAGCACCGTTCGGTCACCTTTGCAAAGCTCATAGGCGAGCATTTGATTAACGAGAATTACAACTGTTCGATAGAACACCGAGATATATATAAGCATTAAAGTTATGTCGTTTTGTCAGGATATTAAAAAAGAGCTGATAGGCTTAAGGGTGGCGGAATGCTGTAAATTGCCGCTTGCTTACGGCTTTATGCTTTTCGGTAGGTCCTTTTCACTTAAACGCATATCGTTGCAGACGGGTAACAAGGAAACGGCGGAGTATTACGCCTTTTTGCTTAATGATATTTTCGGGGCTCAGGCGGTAATTTCCGCGGGCGGAAGCGTCAGACCTACATATAAGGCGGAGGTAGTCTCCGAGGGGGACAGGCTTAAAATCCTCGCCGCCTTTGATTTCGGTATGACCGAGAGCTTTATTAATTCAGAAATACTTAACCGCGAATGTTGCGTTCAAAGCTTTATTCGCGGAGTATTTTTAGCATGCGGAAATATAAACGACCCCGAAAAGGAATACCGCGTAGAGTTTGCTATAAAAAACGCGGATTTTGCGGGAGAATTTTGCGAATTACTGTCGCAGCACGGAATAACCCTTAAGATGACGGCGCGCGGGAAGGCGTATGTGCTTTATACAAAGGAAAGCGCCCTTATTGAGGATTTGCTGACCCTAATCGGACTGCCGCACAGAACCCTTGATTTTATTGATACTAAAATCATAAAAAGCGTTAAAAATAAAATAAACCGCGCTAATAACTGCGACAGCGCTAATATTTCAAAAACCGTTGAGGCTTCTATTAAACAGCGCGCGGCGATTGAATATCTCCAAAAAACCGATAGGCTTGACAGCCTGCCCGAGGAGCTTTATCGGGCGGCTCTGCTTCGCAAAAACAATCCCGATTCAACGCTTAAGGAGCTTTGTGCCCTGTCAAGCGAGCATATTACCGTGTCGGGGCTTAACCACAGGCTTAATAAAATTATAGAAATTTATAACGAGCTTAAAAATAATGAAAAATCCCATTAAAGGGAGGGGGAGCGTATGAATTTTACCCATCTGCACCTGCATACCGAGTACAGTCTGCTTGACGGCTGCTGTCGAATTGAACAGCTTATCGACCGCGCGGCAGAGCTTGGGCAAAGGTCGCTTGCAATCACCGACCACGGCGTTATGTACGGGGTTATAAGCTTTTATAAGTACGCTCTTTCAAAGGGAGTAAAGCCGATTATCGGGTGCGAGGTTTACGTAGCCCCCGGAAGCCGCTTTGATAAGCAAAAGGGCCCTGACAGCCGTTACAGCCATTTAGTACTGCTGTGTGAAAATAACGAGGGCTACCGCAATTTAATAAAGCTTGTATCGGCGGGCTTTACCGAGGGCTTTTATTCAAAGCCGCGTATCGACCGCGAGCTTTTGAAAAAATACCATAGCGGAATAATCGCCCTTTCCGCCTGCCTTGCGGGGGAAATTCCTCAATTACTCCTTAACGGCGAATATGAAAAGGCAAAGCAAACCGCCCTTTGGTATAGGGAGGTTTTCGGCGAAAATAACTACTTTTTAGAGCTTCAGGATCACGGAATAGAGGAGCAAAAAAAGGTTAATCCGCAGATTATAAGAATCTCCGAGGAGACGGGTATAGGACTTGTCGCGACAAACGACGTGCATTATATTAATCACGACGATTTTAAAATGCATAAGGTGCTTTTGTGCATACAAACGGGCTCAAAAATCACCGAGGACAATCCGATTGAGTTTAAAACAAACGAGTTTTACTTAAAATCCGCCGACGAAATGGCGGAGCTTTTTAAAGGCGTACCCGAGGCTTTAACTAACACTGCGAAAATCGCCGAGCGGTGTAACGTAAGCTTTGAGTTCGGTAAAATAAAGCTTCCCCGCTTTGATATAGGCGACCGCGACCACTTCCACTATTTTAAGGAAAAATGCCTTGAGGGATTGCACAGAATTTACGGCGACTGTCCCGACAAAACGGTGACCGACCGACTTGATTATGAGTTAGAGGTTATTAACCGTATGGGATATGTTGACTACTATTTGATAGTAGCCGACTTTGTAAACTACGCAAAAAGCCACGGTATACCCGTAGGCCCCGGCAGAGGGTCGGGGGCGGCGAGCCTTGCGGCGTACTGCATAGGAATTACGGGAATAGACCCTATAAAATATGACCTTTATTTTGAGCGTTTTTTAAACCCCGAGAGGGTTTCAATGCCCGATTTTGATATAGATTTTTGCTATGTAAACCGCCAAAAGGTAATAGATTATGTAATTAAAAAATACGGCTCCGACCGCGTTTCCCAGATAGTCACCTTCGGCACAATGGCGGCAAGGGCGGCGATAAGGGACGTAGGCAGGGCTATGGATATTCCCTATGCGGTGTGCGACAAAACCGCAAAGCTTATTCCGCAGTCGTTAGGTATGACTATCGAGCGGGCTTTGTCGGGCTCAAAGGAGCTTAAGGGGCTTTACGATAATGATCCGCAAATAAAAGAGCTTATCAATATGGCGCTTAAATTAGAGGGTATGCCGCGACACGCCTCCACCCACGCGGCAGGGGTGGTTATCTCGGACAAGCCGATTGCCGAGTATGTGCCGCTCGCCGTTAATGACGAGGCGGTGGTCACCCAGTACACAATGACCGCCCTTGACGAGCTGGGACTCTTAAAAATGGACTTTTTGGGGCTTCGCAACCTGACGGTCATTGCCGATACGGAGCGCTTTATAAGAAAAAACGAACCTGATTTTGATATTGAAAAAATACCCCTTGACGATGGCGTGACCTATGAAATGATGGGCAAGGGGCTAACCGACGGAGTTTTCCAGTTTGAGTCGGACGGAATGAAGAATGTTTTAAGGCAGTTCGGTCCGAGGAGTATAGAGGACTTGACGGCGATTTTGTCGCTTTACCGCCCCGGTCCTATGGACTCGATACCGAAATATATCCACAACCGCCACCACCCCGAGGACGTGAAATACGATACCCCGCTTCTAAAGCCTATTCTTGACGTAACCTACGGCTGTATTGTCTATCAGGAGCAGGTAATGCAGGTTTTCAGAACCCTTGCGGGATATTCGCTTGGCAGGGCGGATATTGTCAGGCGCGCAATGGCTAAGAAAAAACACGCGGTTATGGAGCGGGAACGGGAATTTTTCATACACGGCGAAAGGGACGAAAATGGGAATGTTTTATGCTGCGGCGCGCTTGCTAATGGGGTAAGCGAGGAGACCGCCAACAAGATTTTCGATGATATGTCGAGCTTCAGCTCCTACGCCTTTAATAAGGCGCATGCGGCGGCATACTCCTTTGTGGCGTACAGGACTGCCTATTTAAAATGCCACTATACCGCCGAATATTTCGCCGCGCTTATGACCTCTATGATGGACAGCGGCTCGAAAATTGCCCTTTACACCGCCGATTTAAAGCGTGCGGGAATAAAAATTCTTCCGCCCTCGGTCAATTACAGCCTTGCGGGCTTTACGCCGGACGGGAAAAATATCCGCTTCGGCCTAATGGCGGTCAAAAACCTTGGTATAGGCATAATCGAAAGGCTTATTAATGAGCGGGAGAAAAACGGGCTTTATACCTCTATGTACGATTTTTGCCTTCGCAACTATTCGCGGGAATTTAACCGTAAGGCGCTTGAGGGGCTTATTAAAAGCGGCGCTATGGACGGTTTAGGCGAAAACCGCCGACAGATGCTTTACAATATAGACGGGGTTACGGCGGCGGTGGACAGCGAAAAGCGCTTTTCTGCCGAGGGTCAGCTGAATCTCTTTGAAGAAATGGGGGAGACGGTAAAATACGAGCCGCAAAGGGTGGACGAAATGCCCAAGGAGATGCTTCTCGCCCTTGAAAAGGAGGCAACGGGGCTTTACCTTTCGGGACATCCGCTCGACGAGTACGCGGGGTATCTTTCCTCGGCTAAGCTTAACAAGGCTTCCGATATAGCGGCGCATAAATGCCGCGACGGACAGCGGGTTTCGGTCGCGGGGCTTGTATCGGGCTTTAAGGTGCGCCAGCTTAAAAACAATAATCTAATGGGCGCGGGATTTGTAGAGGGAATCGACGGCTCGGTGCCGATAACCGTTTTCGCCGCCGTGCTTGCGGAGTTCAGACCTCTGCTTACCTCGGGCGAGCCGATTGTTGTAAGCGGCAGAATTTCCGAGCGGGAGGACAGGGATACCGAAATTGTGGTTGACAGGGTCGAAAAAATCCCCGAATCGGCAAAGGGTATACCTATATCTAAATATAAAAGCGGGCTTTATTTAAAGGTGAAAAATACCGAGTGCGGGGAGTTTATAAAGGTCAAGGGAGTTTTGGAGCGTTTTCACGGCAACACCCCCGTCTTTATATACTGTACCGAGCAAAAAAAGAAGCTTGAAGCGCCCGATAGGCTTAAAATTACGCCGTCAGAGTCGCTTTTTACGGCTTTAAAGGGCATTTTGAACGATGAAAACGTGAAATTTATAAAATAGAAAAAATAATTGTTGAAAAATTAACAATTATGGTTTATACTCATATTATATAATGAATTTTTCGGAGATGATCTTATGAATACGATAGGTGTGCTTACAAGCGGAGGCGACGCGCCGGGAATGAATGCCGCGGTGCGCGCGGTCGTAAGAACGGCAATAGCTATGGGAATGAAGGTTAAGGGCATTCGCCGCGGCTATAACGGACTTATCGAGGGGGATATTATCGATTTGGACGTCCGCTCGGTATCGGATATAATCCATCGCGGAGGCACCGTGCTTTATACGGCGAGAAGCCCGCGCTTTAAGACCGAAGAGGGTATGAAAGAGGCTATCGATAACTGCAAAAAGCACGGTATCGAGGGTATTGTGGTAATCGGCGGCGACGGCTCCTACCGCGGTGCGCGTGACCTTTCTCTGCGCGGTATTCCCTGCGTGGGCGTTCCGGGTACTATCGATAACGATATTTCTTCAACAGAATATACCATTGGCTTTGACACCGCTATGAACACCGCTATGGAAATGGTGGATAAAATTCGCGACACCGCCCAGTCTCACGATCGTTGCTCGGTGGTTGAGGTTATGGGAAGACGCGCGGGTTATCTGGCGCTTCAGACAGGTATTGCCGTCGGTGCGACCGCTGTTTTGGTTCCCGAGGTTGACTTTAAAATCGAGGAAGTTATCGAAAAGATTAAGGAAACCCAGAAAACAGGCAAAAAGCACTTTATCGTTGTTGTTGCCGAGGGTGTAGGCGGAGTTGAGGAAATTGCCAAGAAGATTGAGGCGGAAACGGGAGTTGAAGCCCGTGCGACTATTTTAGGTCACGTTCAGCGCGGCGGAAATCCGACCGTAAGAGACCGCGTTATGGCTACCGAAATGGGCTACGCCGCCGTTAAGCTTTTAAAGGACGGTATAGGCAACCGCGTTATAGGCTGGAAGAAGGGCGATATTGTAAATTACGATATTTATGAGGCTCTTAATATGAAGAAGCCGTTTGACAACGAGATGTTCGAGATAGCTCATACAACTTCAATTTAAAATATTTTATGCCCGAGAGACTTTGTCTTTCGGGCAGATTTATACGAGGAGGGAAGGTATTGTCGGCAGAAAGGGTAATGACGGGAATGAGCGGGGGAGTGGATTCCTCGGTCTGTGCCGCCCTGCTTTTAAAGGCGGGATATGAGGTTGCGGGCGTGACCCTGCGCCTTTACGACGGCGAGGATTATGACGCGGGGCTTACTAAAACCTGCTGTTCTCTGTCCGACGCGGAGGACGCCAAAGCGGTATGCGTAAAGCTCGGAATACCGCACTATGTTTTCAATTTTAAGGAAGCCTTCCAACAAAGCGTTATAGATAATTTCACTCATGAATATATATCGGGCAGAACCCCTAATCCGTGTATCGAATGTAACAGGAAAATAAAATTCGCGGCTATGCTTGACCGCGCTAAGGTTTTGGGCTACGATAAAATAGCCACGGGGCATTACGCCGTTGTAGAACAGGCGGAAAACGGGCGGTATCTCCTTAAAAAGGCGGCGGATAAATCCAAGGATCAGACCTATGTGCTTTACTGTCTTACCCAAGAACAGCTTTCCCGAACCCTTTTTCCGTTAGGCGGGCTTACAAAGGCAGAGGTGCGTCAGCTTGCCGCCGAAAACGGCTTTATCAACGCTAAAAAGCCCGACAGTCAGGACATTTGCTTTGTTCCCGACGGCGATTACGCCGCATTTATAGAGCGGCAAAGGGGTGAAAAGGCTGTTTGCGGCAATTTTACAGATGTTGACGGACGGGTTTTAGGCGAGCATAAGGGTATTATTCGCTACACCGTAGGTCAGCGCAAGGGGCTGGGAATAGCCCTCGGCAAGCCCCGATTTGTGATAAGCAAAAACGCCGAAACCGATACGGTTGTTTTGGGTGACGAGGACGCGCTCTTTTATAAGCGGGTGATTGTAAACCGTCTTAATTTTATTCCCTTTGATAATTTGGAGGGGGAAATGCGGGTCACCGCAAAGCTTCGCTACCGCCATACTGAACAGCCCGCGGTGATTTACCCGACCGACGGAGGGGTTATAGCGGAGTTTGATAAGCCCCAGCGCGCGCCGAGCCCCGGTCAGGCGGCGGTGTTCTATGACGGAGATATTGTTGTCGGCGGCGGTACTATTGTGAAAGGAATCGACTGATATGAACGAACAGATTGAAAAGGTAATAAAAGCTCTTGAAGGTAATAATATAAAGGCTTATTACGCCGATACAAAGGCGGAGGTCTGCGAGATAGTTAAAGATATGCTTTTTAAGGGAGCGGTTATAGTCTCGGGCGGCTCCGTTTCTTTAAAGGAAAGCGGGGTTTGGGATATTATTAATTCCCCCGAATACGATTTCCGCGACCGCTTTAAGGCGGGTATTACAGACGAGGAAAGAACCGAAGTGTTTAAGGCGGCTATCGGCTGTGACTTTTTCTTCTGCTCGACAAACGCCGTCACCGAAAACGGCGAGCTTATAAATGTAGACGGCAACGCAAACCGCATAGCCTCTATTGCCTTCGGCCCTAAAAAGGTTGTAATGATTGTTGGGGTTAATAAGATAGTAAGGGACATAGACGAGGGCTTTTTAAGAGTTAAAAAGATCGCCGCGCCCAAAAACGCGGTAAGGCTTAATACGGGTACTCCCTGTCAAAAATTGGGACATTGTGTGTCTCTCGAAAAAAGCGACTGTCCCGCAATGACCGACGGCTGTAAAAATCCGAACCGTATGTGTGCAGACTACCTTATTTCGGGCTTTCAGCGGCAAAAGGATCGCATAAACGTAATTCTTTGCGGCGAAACGCTCGGTTATTAAAATTATTTACGCGGCATATTCTTTTATAGTAAATCTACTTTTAAGGGGTGTGCCGCTTTGAAAAAAATAATTACTTTTATCCTTGCTTTGTGTTTGATGTCGGGAATATGTGTTTCGGCAAAGGAATCTGTGACGGTCTCAAGCGAATGTGATATTACGGATATCGATGTTCCGCTTGATAACACGCCCGTAAACGCCGCCATAGGGCAGACGCTTGATATTAAGGCAAAATCTGTCGTACTAATGGAGCCTAATACGGGTAAGGTGCTTTACGAAGCCAATTCCGACGAAAAGCTCCCGCCCGCGTCTATTACAAAAATAATGTCGCTTCTGCTTGTAATGGAGGCTATCGACCGAGGGGATATTTCGCTTGAAACGGTGGTGACCGCAAGCGAGCACGCCTGCAGTATGGGCGGCTCCCAGATATGGCTGGAGCCGGGTGAGACTATGACGGTAAACGACCTTTTAAAGGCGGCGGTTATAGCCTCGGCAAACGACGCCTGCGTGGCACTCGGAGAGACGGTCGCGGGGAGCGAGGAGGGCTTTGTCGCCCTTATGAACGAGCGGGCGGGTGAGCTTGGTATGACAAACACCCATTTTGTTAACTGCACGGGGCTTGACGCCGAGGGGCATTTAACAACCGCCTATGATGTTGCCGTAATGTCGAGCGCGCTTATAAAGCACGACCTAATAAAGGATTATTCAACGGTCTGGATGGACTCTTTGCGCGACGGTAAAAGCGAGCTTGTAAATACAAATAAGCTTGTCCGCTTTTACGAGGGGACTACCGGGCTTAAAACAGGCACTACCTCCACCGCAAAGTACTGCCTTTCTGCAACGGCGGAGCGTAACGGGCTTGAGCTTGTGGCGGTGGTAATGGCGGGGGAAACCAGCAACGACCGCTTCGGAGGAGCCAAAAAGCTTTTAGATTACGGCTTTGCAAACTATAATTATTCAAGCATTGACGCAGGTCTTGAAAAGAATACCCTTCTTGACGTTATTAAGGGAACTCAAAAAACGGTGGAAATAGAGCCAAAAAGCACCCTTAACGTTTTATTGCCCAAAAATGTTTCGGGTAAAATCGAACGAAAAACGGTTTTAAGCGAAAATGTTACCGCGCCTGTTAAAAAGGGCGATGTTTTGGGAACGGTCACCGTGACCTTGGGCGACGAGCAGTTGGGTGAAATTCCGCTGGTCGCAAAAAAGGAGGTTGAAAGGCTTACATTCGGCGTTACTTTAGGCTGGATTTTAAAGGGATTATTTCAAATATGAAAACTTTTAATGAAAATACGTATTTTGTCTTGAAAAAGAGAGAAATATATTGTAAAATATAATAAAGAAATTTCAAAATGAATCAGGGGTTTAAAATGGCACTAAAATTCAACTCATCTTACGCAAAGGATTTTATCAGGGAAAACGACCTTAAGGGTCTCGAGGCTCAGGTTGCCGCCGCTCACGAAACAGTCAACGCAAAATCGGGTCTCGGCAATGACTTTTTGGGCTGGGTGGAATTACCCGTAAATTATGACAAAGAGGAATTT
>JBJEOE010000064.1:0-43712 GCA_051880555.1 Acutalibacteraceae bacterium | reverse complement strand
TTGAGGAAATCGGCGGCGGCGTGCCGAACGGCAAGAAGTTCAAGGCTGCGCAGACCGGCGGACCTTCGGGCGGCTGTATCCCCGCAAGCCTTATTGATACAGAGGTTGATTACGATAACCTGACCGCTATCGGCTGTATGATGGGTTCGGGCGGACTTATCGTAATGGACGAGGATACCTGTATGGTTGATATGGCTAAGTTCTTCCTTGAATTTACGGTTGACGAGTCCTGCGGTAAGTGCACACCCTGCCGCGTAGGTACAAAGCGCTTGCTTGAATTGCTCGATAAGATTACAAAGGGCAACGGCACTATGGAAGACCTTGACAAGATGGAGGAGCTTTGCCACTACATTAAGCAGAACTCTCTCTGCGGTCTCGGTCAGACTGCTCCTAACCCCGTGCTTGCAACCCTTAAGTTCTTCCGTGAGGAGTATGTCGCTCACGTTAAGGATAAGGTTTGTCCCGCGGGAGTATGTAAGGATCTCGTTTCTTACTCAATCGACGCCGATAAGTGCAAGGGCTGTACAAAGTGCGCCCGTAACTGCCCCGTCGGCGCAATAAACGGCGCTATCAAGAGTCCGCACGAAATCAATCAGAACGCCTGTATCAAGTGCGGCGCTTGTATTTCCAACTGTCCGTTCGGCGCGATTGTTAAAAAGTAAGAAAGGAGCCTTATATAATGGATATGTTAAATGTTAAAATAAACGGTATTTCGGTAAGCGTACCCAAGGGCTCTACAATTTTAGACGCCGCGCGCTTAGCGGGAATTGAAATTCCCACACTCTGCTTTATGAAGGAAAAGAACGAGATCGGCGCCTGCCGTATCTGCGTTGTTGAGGCTAACGAGGGCAGAGGCTTCAGGATTGTTACCGCCTGCGTATACCCCGTAACCGAGGGTATGGAGGTATTAACCAATACTGAGAAGATTCAGAAGGCAAGAAGAACCACTCTTGAGCTAATTCTTTCTACACACGATAAGAAGTGTCTTTCCTGCGTTCGTTCCACCAACTGCGAGCTTCAGAAGCTCTGCCGCGATTACGGCGTTGACGAATCGGGATTTGAGGGCTTTAAGCCTGTTTACGAGCTTGACGAGTCCACTCCCCACCTTGTAAGGGATAACAACAAGTGCGTGCTTTGCCGTCGCTGTGTTGCCGCCTGCAAGGAGCAGTATGTAAGCGTAATAGGCGCTAACAACCGCGGTATCGACACCGCAATCGGCACTCCGTTTGAGGTTGGTCTTTCCAATGTTCCCTGTATCTCCTGCGGTCAGTGTACCGTTGTCTGCCCGACAGGCGCCCTCACCGAAAAGGACGATACCGACAAAATTTGGGAGGCTCTTGCCGACCCGACAAAGCACGTTGTAGTTCAGACCGCTCCGTCTGTAAGAGCTACTTTGGGCGAGTGCTTCGGTATGCCGATCGGCACAAACGTAGAGGGCAAAATGGTTGCCGCTCTGCACAGATTAGGCTTCGACAAGGTATTCGATACAAACTTCGGAGCCGACCTTACAATAGTTGAAGAAGCAAACGAGCTTGTTGAGCGCATTAAAAACGGCGGAACTCTACCGATGATTACCTCCTGCTCGCCCGGTTGGGTTAAGTTCTGCGAGTTCTATTATCCCGATATGCTTAAGCATCTTTCCACCTGCAAGTCTCCCCAGCAGATGGCGGGCGCAGTAATTAAGACATATTACGCCGAGAAGGCGGGCATTGACCCCAAGGACATAGTTTCTGTTTCGGTTATGCCCTGTACCGCTAAGAAGTTCGAAATTGGCAGAGCAGACCAGAGCGCGGCGGGAGTACCCGATGTAGATATTGCTATCACCACACGTGAGCTTTCGCGTATGATTATGCGCGCGGGTATGCACTTTGATTGGCTCCCCGACGAGGAATTCGATAACCCGCTCGGCGAGGATACGGGCGCGGCGGTAATCTTCGGCGCAACAGGCGGCGTTATGGAGGCGGCGCTCAGAACCGCTAACGACTGGCTTACAGGCAAGGATAACACCGATGTTGACTTCACCGCTGTCCGCGGCACACAGGGACTTAAAGAGGCCACCGTTAACATTAACGGCAATGATATTAAGGTTGCCGTTGCATCGGGCGCGTCTGCCGCTAAGTGCGTAATGGATATGATGAAGAACGGCAATCCGAACGGCTGGACATTTGTTGAGATAATGGGATGTCCGGGCGGCTGTGTAAACGGCGGCGGTCAGCCGATTCAGCCCCAGTATGTAAGGGATACCGTTGACCTTAAGGCTAAGCGTGCCAAGGCTCTCTATGATCAGGACGCTTCAATGCCTTTAAGAAAGTCGCACGAATCTCCTGTTATCAAGACCCTCTACAGCGAGTGGTATGACGGCTTCGGCGGTCACAAGGCGCATCACGACCTGCACACCTCTTACGTTCCGCGTAAAAAATATTCAAAATAGAATATAATGTTTTGATAGGGACTGCCGTAAAAAGCAGTCCCTAAATTTATCCGATTGACAAAGCGCTCTTTTTAGATTATAATATGTATATAAATGTTTTTGAGAGGAACGCATATGTTTTATAAAAAACTCATATCGTTTTTGATGATATGCTTAATTTTTTCCTTGGTGCTTTCCGGCTGTAGGAATACTGCGGATTATTCAAGCTCGTCGGCAGCGCCAAGCGGGGAGAATTTGACCCACAGCGAGGTAAGCTCCGATGATACTTCTTCGGACGTAACCGTTTCAGATCCTGAACAAAGCAGTCAAATAAGCTCCGAGTATGAACAAAGCAGTCAGGAAAGCTCTGTGATTCCCTCAAATCCTGTTAATCCGCCTGCTTCAAGTACTGCTTCGCATCTTCATTCCTTCAAGGTTGAACGTGTAGATCCTACCTGCACAGAGGACGGATATACAATTCGTAGGTGCGTTGAATGCGGCGAAACAAAAATAGACGATTATGTTCCTAAAAAAGGGCATACCTTCGTCGAGTGGAAGACCGTTACAGAGCCTACTCAGACGAGCGTAGGCTTAAGAGAACGCGTCTGCACGGTCTGTAATGAAAAACAAACGGAAGAAATTCCGATTCCTGTTTCCGCGCTGTCAAAAGAGGTTTTGGATCTTGTAAACCAAGAAAGACGTAAAGCGGGAAAGGCAGAGCTTACCTACCGCCAAGATCTGCAAATTTGCGCTAATATCCGTGCGAAAGAAATAACTGATTTGTTTAACCATACCAGACCGAACGGAAGTGAATGTTTTACAGTATTTGCGGAACATAATATAGAATATAATACCATGGGGGAAAATATTGCCTCAGGTCAAAGCACGCCGCAAGATGTAATGAAAAGCTGGATGAATTCCGACGCTCATAAAAAAATATACTTTCGGATTCTTTTACAGGTATAGCAATAGGCTTTGCCGAAAAGGACGGAAGAGCTTACTGGGTGCAGATTTTTATAGGATAAATCACGAATAGAATTAATCAAGCCGCGGCCTTTCGACCGCGGCTCTGCTTTATACATTACAGTTGATTATTCGCTCCTGAGCGCCTTAACGGGGTCGCGCTTAGCGGCTATCCTTGATGGGAAGAGACCTGCGATAAAGGTTAGCAGCATACTGATAACCACAAGGAGTATTCCACCCGCGGCGGGAAGTATCGCAAGACCCGAAATATCGGTTATTGCGGCGATAATTGCGTTAATCGGGATAAGAAGCAGTAGGGTTATAGCAATACCTATCGCACCCGCGACAAAGCCGACAATAAGCGTTTCGGCGTTAAATACCCTCGAAACGTCCCGCTTTGAAGCGCCCATTGCGCGGAGTATACCTATCTCCTTTGTGCGCTCAAGCACCGAAATATAAGTTATAATTCCTATCATAATCGAGGAAACGATAAGCGAAATGCTGACAAAGGCAATCAAAATATAGCTAATCGCGTTGATTATCGTGGTGACCGATGAAAGCATAAGCCCGATATAGTCGGTGTAGGTTATCTTGTCATTATCCTCCGCCTTGTTGTTGTAATCAGAGATAAGGTCGGAAATTGTTTCCTTAGCTTCAAAGTCCTTCGGGTATATGTTTATTGCGGAGGGCTCGTCTAAATTTGAAACGCCCATCAGGCTTAAATTGCCGTCATAGGTAGCGGAGCTGTCCTCGGTCTCTATTGCCGACTTAAACCGCTCGACAATCTGCTCATCGCTCATATTTGAAGCCTTCATCTGCTGAATGTAGGCGCTGTATTCTGTCTGCTTTTCCTCAGGGAGGGTGGCGATATACGAAAGCAACCCCTCATAGGTCATATTTTCGGTATTGCTTTCAAAGGGACGTCCCGTGAAGATGTTGGTATTGGGATTTTCGGTTTGCTGTTTTACAATTTCGCTGTCGTTTATCTTGTTGATAAGGTGTTCCATAAGACCGCTTGTGTAGCCTACAAAACCGCTTGTGGAATCCGTTACCGAATCCTCAGAGGGGCGGATAATTCCTACAACGCTTATATCCTCTGCGTTTTGGAGTACTGCCTGAACATAAAGCTCGTCGCCCGTTTTGTCGGTCCAGGTGCCGTCGGCGTTTTTCTCGAAATAGTCGGTGTTGCAAAGAAGCTTGAATTTAAGCCCCAAAATATCGTCATAGGTGTAGGATACCTCTTCTGTCGGCTCGATTTTCTCGCCCGCCTGCGCCTTTTTCATCATTTCCTCAAGCTCGGCTGAATCCTTAAGCCCTAATGAATAAAGGGTGTAATCGCTTATGCGGTTATTTTTGTCTACCACAAGTACGATTTCGTTGTAATTCTTCGGCATATGTCCCGCGAGAACGTCATATTGTTTTTTGAGAAGCTCCGTATTGTCAAACAGCCTGTTCCATACCTCGGTGTTGGAAAAGGAGGACGTAGCGGTTACTCTTTTGTTTTCAGAGCTATCCGACCCGCCGCCGAAAATGGTTGCGAAGATATTATTTGGGTTTACGCGCTTTCCGTCCTCGGAGTAAATATTCAACACAGTTGAGTATTTGTACTCAATTTCGCTGGAATTTTCCTTAAATTCGGGAGTTTCCTCAATGTGTTTTTTTAAAAGCGCCAGATTGTTGGAGGAAAGACCGTTCACCATTGTGGACATCATATCGGTCATTATGTTGTTGCTGTAAATTTTGTCGGGTTCCTTATCGGCGTCGGCGGTGTTTTCCGTTTCGCTCATAAGGTCGGTGACAAGGTTGCTTACGTCCATACCCGTCTGCTCAATGGTGATAGGATAGCTCGAAAGGGTTTCCTCCTCAACGCTTGCAATATAGGCGTTAACCCCGCTTGAAAGGGAAAGAATAAGTGCTATTCCTATAATTCCTATTGAGCCTGCAAAGGCGGTTAAAAAGGTTCTCGCCTTTTTGGTCATAAGGTTGTTAAGGGATAGGGAAAGCGCCGTAAAAAAGGACATGGAGGGACGCTTTTTATTGCCTGAGTCATCGTTTTTCTCGTTTTCGGAGGAATAAGGCATACTGTCGTCGATAATATTTCCGTCAAGCAGACGAACAATTCGGGTGGAGTACCGCTCGGCAAGCTCGGGGTTGTGGGTAACCATTATTACAAGTCTGTCTTCGGCGATTTCCTTTAAAAGATCCATTATCTGAACCGAGGTCTCGCTGTCAAGCGCGCCGGTCGGCTCGTCGGCAAGCAGTATTTCGGGGTTGTTTACAAGGGCGCGGGCTATTGCCACGCGTTGCATCTGACCGCCCGACATCTCGTTAGGCTTTTTATTAAGCTGGTCGCCTAAGCCTACCTTTTCAAGCGCCTCTTTTGCACGTCTGCGGCACTCTGCCTTTGATACGCCCGAAAGGGTAAGGGCTAATTCAACGTTGGATAAAACGCTTTGGTGGGGGATTAGGTTATAGCTTTGAAAAATGAAGCCTACCGAATGATTGCGGTAGTTGTCCCAATCCCTGTCCTTAAAGCTTTTTGTGGATTTGCCGCCTATAATCAGGTCGCCGTCTGTGTAATTATCAAGCCCGCCGATAATGTTTAACAGCGTAGTTTTTCCGCACCCCGATTGACCGAGGATAGAGACAAATTCATTTTTTCTAAATTTAATGTTCACGCCTTTAAGAGCATGCACCACGGTGTCGCCCGTTACATAATCCTTTTTAATATTTGTAAGCTTTAACATATATCATCACTCCGTTCGGCTGTAAAAATTATACTGTTAAATTATAAATAAAATATGAATGTATAAAAAATATTTGATAAATTACAAATAAAGTGCTATAATTATATTCGTATAGCGTTATCATTCTATGAAAGGTAATGAGTTATGGAAAAGGTATTTAAAAAATTAACGGTCTTTTTATCGGGACTTCTGATAATTACCACGGTTTTTCTTATCTTTGTAATACCTACATATATAAGGTCTGAACGCAAAATCGACTTTTTTTCTTCAAATCAAATTGCAGATAATATCCGAAATATGGAAATTAATATGACGTCGGTTATTTATGTGCAGAATAATAAGGGCGAATGGGAGGAATATCAGCGTCTGCACGGTACCGAAAACCGTATCTGGGTCGGAATCGACAAGGTTCCGCAGTATCTTAAGGACGCGCTTACTTCGATTGAGGACGAGCGTTTTGAAACCCATCGCGGCGTGGACTGGAAAAGAACGGCGCACGCGGTTGTGAATGAGCTGGGCAAAAAGCTTTTCGGTAAGGGAAGCTCGCAGTTCGGCGGATCTACGATTACTCAACAGCTTATTAAAAACGTAACTAACGACAAGGACAAGGACGCGTTTCGAAAATTCAGGGAAATTGTGCGCGCTCTGCTTGTTGAACGTCAGCTTAGCAAGACCGAGATTTTGGAGGCGTATCTCAACACTATTTCCTTGGGCAACGGTATTTGCGGCGTCCAGGTTGCGGCAAATTATTATTTTAACAAGGATGTAAGCGAGCTTACCTTGACAGAGTGCGCGGCGCTTGCGGCAATTACCAAAAATCCCTCGGCGTACAATCCTATAAGCGGAGCCGAGGCTAATACCATACGCCGCAGAACGGTGCTTGATAAAATGCTTGAGCTTGAAAAGATAACCTATGAGGAGTATGATAAGGCGTATAACGAGCCGCTTGTTCTCGATGATTCAAGGGAGGAAGACTTAGAGGTTGAAATAAACAGCTATTTTGTGGATGCCCTTATCGATCAGGTGATTGACGATTTAGCGGAAAAATATAATTTGAGTACCACTATGGCGTCTACAATGTTCTATAACGGCGGTTTTAAGATTTACGCTACCGTAAACCCTGAAATTCAGTCCAAAATGGAAGATGTTTATTTGGATATAAAGACCTATTTTCCGCAGACTGCTGAAAATTTAAGCGGAGAAAAGGTACATGTTCAGTCGGCTATGACCGTTATGGATTACAGCGGACATATTGTGGGTATCGTCGGCGGAGCGGGGGAAAAGACCACCAACCGCGGACTGAATCGCGCGACCGATTCGCCCCGCCAGCCCGGCTCTACAATGAAGCCGATCGGCGTTTACGCGCTGGCAATTGAAAAGGATATTGTAAATTACACCTCAAGCGTGCTTGATAAGCCGATAGAAAAATACTACCCCGACGGCAAGAGCGGACCTAAGGAGTGGTACGGCTACTATAAAGGCACGGTAAAGCTAAACTACGCCATAAGAAAGTCAATGAACACTATACCTGTTAGACTTTTGCAGGAAATAGGCATCGACGCCTCCTACGATTTTCTTGTGAACAAGCTTCACTGTAACCATTTGGTCGAGGCGGATAAAAACTTAGCGGCTTTGGCTCTCGGCGGTACAAACTACGGGCTTACAACCACCGAATCCGCGGCGGCGTATGCGATTTTCGGAAATCTCGGGGTTTACCACAGACCTACTACCTATTATAAGATAGAACGCCCAAACGGCGAGGTTGTGCTTGAACACGATGAAGTGGGCGAACAGGTATTAAGCCCTGCCTCGGCGACTGTAATGAATCACCTTTTGCAGGAGGTTGTTTACGGCAGTGAGGGAACGGGCAGAGGTATTGCAGGCTTCAGTTCTATGAAGGCGTATGCGAAAACCGGCACCTCGAGTGAATCAAATGACCTTTGGATGGTTGCGGGCTCGCCCTATTATGTGGGCTCTGTGTGGTACGGCTTTGATATTCAAAGCAAGGTAGATAACGGTGCCGCCGCCGCGACAATCTGGAAGGAGGTTATGAGGGACGTTCACAAAGACCTTGAAAAGAAGGAATTTGTAGACAGCGAGGATGTCGTCAAAAAGGGAATAGGATATTATAAGAAGAACGGCAGAATGGATAATCCGATTTATCAGAACGATTCTTCAAGCAGCTCGGAAGAGCAGGTAAGCAGTGCGGCATCCTCAGACACCTCCTCGGTGACCTCTTCGGATTCTTCAACGGCTACAGAGGGTTCTTCGGACGCTACGACTACAGAGCCGTCTGAACCGCCCGAAAGCAGTACTCCGTCTAAGCCTGATGAGCCTGTCGAGCCGCCCGGGTCGTCTGAACCCTCTGAGCCTTCTAAACCGAGCGAGCCGAGTGAGCTGTCGCCGTCTTCTTCGGAAAGCGCTCAGCCTAACGAATAGCGGCGGTGAAAAATATGCAGGAATATAGAATAAATCCGATTGCAAGGATCTATACAGATTTTCCCGATAAATTCGGTTTGCCCCGCCAGAGCGGGCTTGTTAAAGGATTAAAGGGTAGGGTGGTTTTCGAGCCGCCCTACCGCGATTATAGGGCGGTTAAGGAGCTTGGCGAATATTCGCATATATGGCTTATCTGGGCTTTTTCGCGTTCCGAAAAGGAGGACTGGTCACCTACCGTCCGTCCCCCGAGGCTTGGCGGCAATACGCGGGTCGGGGTCTTCGCAACCCGCTCGCCCTATAGACCGAACCCGATAGGTCTGTCGGCGGTAAGGCTTGAAAGGGTGATAATGGACGAAAACTTGGGTCCTGTTTTGGAGGTTTCGGGTATTGATATGGCGGACGGTACGCCGATACTCGATATAAAGCCCTATTTAAGCTTTGCAGACTCCTATCCAAACGCGGTATGCGGCTTTGCGGACAGGCTTTACGGACAGTCGCTTAGGGTTGAAATTCCCGCTGAGGTATCGAATACGATCTCTGATGATTTGATAAATCAGCTTAGGGAACTGCTTGCCGAAGACCCCCGACCCCGTTATCAAAATGACCCCGAAAGGGTTTACGGTTTTTTCTTTAATAAATACGAGATAAAATTCAGGGTGGATAAAGATATTTTGACGGTCATATCCATAGAACCCAAAAAATAACAATTGATGGTAAAAAATTGCTATATCTCATATGTTATATCTCGTATGCGTTAATAGTATTTCACATTTTAGATTAAAGGCTGTATAATATATTTAAACAAAAAAGCGAAAGCTTTAAAATAAAACGGAGGAATCTAAAATGGCAAGATTTACATTACCGAGAGACGTATATTTCGGCGAAAACGCATTGGAAAACCTTAAGAATCTTAAGGGCAAAAAGGCTATTGTTGTTGTGGGCGGCGGCTCAATGAAGCGCTTCGGCTTCCTTGATAAGGCTGTCGGATATCTTAAAGAGGCAGGTATGGAGGTTGAGCTTTTCGAGGGAGTAGAGCCCGATCCTTCTGTTGAGACCGTTATGCGCGGTGCGGAGGCTATGCGCAAGTTTGAGCCCGACTGGATAGTAGCAATAGGCGGCGGCTCGCCTATCGACGCGGCAAAGGCTATGTGGGCATTCTATGAGTACCCCGAGGTTACCTTTGAATCCCTCTGCATTCCCTTTAACTTCCCCGAGCTTAGAACCAAGGCTAAGTTCTGCGCTATTTCTTCAACTTCCGGTACTGCGACCGAGGTTACCGCTTTCTCTGTAATCACCGATTACTCAAAGGGTATTAAATATCCCCTTGCGGACTTTAACATCACCCCCGATGTTGCAATAGTTGACCCTGCGCTTGCTCAGACTATGCCCCAAAAGCTTGTCGCTCATACCGGTATGGACGCGCTTACCCACGCTGTTGAGGCTTATGTTTCGACCGTTGCTAATTCTTATACCGATGCGCTTGCTATGAAGGCAATCGAAATGGTTACCGCTTATCTGCCCTCCTCTTATAAGGGCAATAAGGAGTCCCGCGCTCAGATGCACGACGCTCAGTGTCTTGCGGGTATGGCGTTCTCCAACGCTCTGCTCGGAATAGTACACTCTATGGCTCATAAGACGGGCGCGGCGTTCCATGAGGGCGCTATGGCTAATCAGCACCTTCCCCACGGCTGTGCAAACGCTATTTATCTGCCCTATGTTATTAAATATAATGCTCACGACCAAAGAGCGGCTGAAAGATATGCCGACATTGCAAGAATGTTAGGTCTTGCCGGAAACAGCAATAAGGCGCTTATCGAAAATCTCTGCGCTCTTATCGATGGTATGAACGATAAGCTTAATATTCCCCACACCTTAAAGGAATTCGGCGTTGACGAGGCGGAATTTAACGCCAAGGTTGACGAGATTGCGGCAAACGCGGTAGGCGACGCCTGCACAGGCTCCAACCCCCGCGCTATTGACCCCGAAACAATGGCTCGCCTCTTTAAATGCACATATTACGGCACAGAGGTTGACTTTTAATTAATTTTGTTATAAAATATATCAGCGCCTTCTTAATAGAAGACGCTGATTTAAAATGTATTAAGGAATGAAGATTGATGTTTAAAATCGTAAGCAAAAGGTCTCTCAATCCCACCGTCACTATGATGGACATTGAGGCTCCGCTCGTAGCGCGCAAGGCGCAGGCGGGTCAGTTCATCATTCTGCGCACCGATGAGGACGGCGAGCGTATCCCGCTTACCGTTGCGGGCTGTGACAGAGAAAAGGGAACCGTAAAGATTATTTTCCAGATTGTCGGCGCTACTACCGAGAAGCTGAACCACAAGGAGGTCGGCGACTGCCTTACGGATTTCGCGGGTCCTTTAGGTCGACCTACCGAAACCGAGGGTCTTCGCAAGGTCTGTGTTGTCGGCGGCGGCGTGGGCTGTGCTATCGCTTTGCCTGTTGCTCAAAAGCTTCACGAGCAGGGCTGTGAGGTTCACTCGATTATCGGCTTTAGAAATAAGGATTTGGTAATTCTCGAGGACGAGTTTGCCGCCTGCTCGGATAAGCTTACTATTATGACCGACGACGGCTCCTACGGTACAAAGGGGGTTGTTACCGCTCCGCTTAAAGAGGCTATCGAGGCGGGCGAGAATTACGACGAGGTTATAACCATAGGTCCGCTTATTATGATGAAGTTCGTTGTCGGCGTTACAAAGCCCGCGGGGGTAAAAACGGTTGTTTCTATGAACCCGATTATGATTGACGGCACGGGAATGTGCGGCGGCTGCCGCTTAACCGTCGGCGGCAAAACAATGTTTGCCTGTGTTGACGGACCCGACTTTGACGGATTTGAGGTTGACTTTGACGAGGCTATGAAGCGCGGAGCTATGTACCGCGACTTTGAACGTCACTCATATGAGGAAGCCTGCAATCTGTTTAAAAAGGAGGTAGAATAATGGCAGCTAATATGAGTCTTAAAAAGAACGAAATGCCCGTTCAGGACCCGAATATCCGCAATCACAATTTTTCAGAGGTTGCTTTAGGCTACAGCGAGGAAACCGCACTTGACGAGGCTATGCGCTGTCTTAACTGCAAAAATATGCCCTGTGTTTCGGGCTGTCCCGTTAACATACATATCCCCGCATTTATCGAGAAGATAAAGGAGGGCGATTTTGAGGGGGCTTATCAGGTGATTTCCAAGTCTTCAAGCCTTCCCGCCGTATGCGGACGTGTTTGCCCGCAGGAAACCCAGTGCGAATCAAAGTGCGTTCGCGGAATTAAGGGCGAGCCGGTAGGTATCGGCAGACTCGAGCGCTTTGTCGCCGATTGGCATAACGAGCATTCCTCCGAAAATATAGAAGTACCCGCCTCTAACGGTCATAAGGTTGCGGTTGTAGGCTCGGGCCCGTCGGGACTAACCTGCGCGGGCGACCTTGCCAAGAAGGGCTATAAGGTCTCTGTTTTCGAGGCTTTGCACACTGCGGGCGGCGTGCTGGTTTACGGTATCCCTGAGTTCCGTCTGCCTAAGAAAATAGTTAAAAAAGAGGTTGACGGGCTTAAGAAGTTAGGGGTCGAGATTGACACCGACGTTATTATCGGTAAGACCGTTACGGTTGACGAGTTATTCGATATGGGCTTTGAGGCTGTGTTTATCGGCTCGGGCGCGGGACTTCCGAGATTTATGGGTATCGAGGGCGAGGCGCTTTGCGGCGTTTACTCCGCAAACGAGTTTCTTACCAGAAATAACCTTATGAAGTCTTATACTGAGGGTAGTGATACCCCCGTTATGCATGCTAAAAAGACGGTAGTTGTCGGCGGCGGAAACGTCGCTATGGACGCGGCGAGAACCGCTAAGCGTTTAGGCGCGGAGGTTACGATTGTTTACCGCCGTACCGAAAACGAGCTCCCCGCCCGCCGTGAGGAGGTCGAGCACGCTATGGAGGAGGGAATTGTCTTCAAATTCCTTACCAATCCCGTTAAGATTAACGGCGAGGACGGCTGGGTTAAGAGTATTCGCTGTCAGCAAATGGAGCTTTCAGAGCCCGACGAGTCGGGACGCGCACGCCCAGTTGCCGTTGAGGGAAGCGAGTACGATATTGAAGCCGACTGCGTTATTATGTCTATCGGTACATCGCCTAACCCGCTTATTAAATCCACCACTGCGGGACTTGAGGTTAATAAGCGCGGAGGCATAATCGTAAACGAGGAAACGGGCGCCACCACAAAGGCGGGCGTTTACGCGGGCGGAGACGCTGTAACAGGCGCCGCCACCGTTATCCTTGCAATGGGCGCGGGCAAAACCGCCGCTAAAGCGATTGACGAGTATATTTCTTCTAAATAAAGCTTTCCTTGCGGGACGATGTGGGCATCGTCTCCTACGAAGGCTCAATTTTCAAATGTAGGGGGCGATGCCCACATCGCCCCCTAAAATGTTACGCTTAAAGCTCCCTTTATAAGCAAGGGGGGCTTTTTTTGCATTATTCTGTCTTTTTTCTCATATTATTTTATGGGGTGAAAGGTATGGAAATATTAAAATACGGCGGAATAGCCGTTCTTGCTATCGGTGCGCTTACGCTTTTAATCTTTGCCGCAAAAACAGGCAAGCCCTTTAAAAGCCTGCTTTTAAACGCGTTTATGGGAATAGCGGTAATGACGGTAATAGATTTGACCGCAAAATTTACGGGCGTGCATATCCCCGTAAATCAGTATACGGTAACAGGCTCCGCTGTCTTCGGAATACCCGCCGTCTGCGGTTTTTTGGTTCTGCCGATTATTTTTAAGTAGTATAAATCATTTCACCTTGAAAATATCGTTAGGAAATGTTATATTTATGTAGGGCGGGGGCTTGCTCCCGCCGTTTATAATTAGATATAACGGTGGTTTTTATGCTTAAATTTATTTTCGGGCGGCCCGCGTCGGGCAAGACCTACAATGTGCTTAATATGATTAAGGAACTGGCGGACAGCGGCAAAAACGCCGTTTTAATAGTACCTGAGCAGTTTTCCTTTGAAAGCGAGCGGGCGGTGCTTAAAACTTTGGGAGATAAGGCGGCACTTAACGTTTCGGTTATGAGCTTTTCAAGGCTTTGCGACGAGGTGGGGCGCGCGGTCGGCGGTATTGCGGGGGTAACCCTTACAGAAGCGGATAAGGTTATTTTTATGAACCGCGCTCTTTTAGCGGCGGCGGAGGAGCTTAAAATCTGGCGCAGATACTGCCGCTCGGTATTCTTTGCAAAAACTATGCTTGATACCGTCGGCGAATTTAAAATAAATACGGTTACTCCCGAAGACCTTAAAAGGGCGGCTGAGGAGACAAAAAGCCCATCGCTCGCCCTTAAGCTTCACGATATTGCGGTTATATACGAGACCTACGACGCGCTGACGGGGGAACAGTTTATCGACCCTGCAGACAGTCTTACAAAGCTGTTTAGACAGCTTGAAAATTGCCGTTTTTTTGAAAACAAAACGGTATTTTTAGATTCCTTTAAGGGCTTTACGGGTCAGCAGTTTAAGATAATCGACCGCATTTTGGCACAGGCGGAGGACGTTATTGTCAGCCTTACAAACGACCCGGAGCTCGACAGTGATTACAACGTTTTTATGAATATAAGAGCCGCCGCGGAGAAGATAAGAAGATCCGCCGCCCGCTTTTCGGTGGCAGAGGATACGCCGCTTGTTCTTGAAGCGAGCCGCTATAATTCAAAGGGTATGACGGCGCTTGAACGGCTTTTGGCGGGCGGGGAATTTGAAGCTCCCGAGCAAAGCGGGAATATAACCCTTTGTTCCGCCGCCACCGCCGCAGATGAGGCAGAGTTCGCCGCAAGAACCATAAGGCGATTGGTACGCGAGAATGGCTATCGCTACCGCGATTTTGTAATAATAGCAAGGGACGCGGAGAAATACGAGGAGAGCGTTTACGCCGCCTGCCGATTAAACAGCGTACCCGTTTTCGGCGACAAACGCGAGCCGCTATCCGCCTTTCCCGCCGCCGCGGCGGTAAACGCCGCGTTGGAATTTGCTTTAAGACCCACAAGCGAGAGTATTCTGCGCTTTCACAAAACGGGGCTTGGCACCCTTACGGTGGAGGAGATTTCAAGGCTTGAAAATTATGTGTTTCTTTGGAACATTGACGGCGCAATGTGGAAAAGCGATTGGACAATGGACCCGCGCGGCTTTGTCTCCGAGGACGAGGGAAAAGGTGTAGACAAGGCGGAGATTGAAATAATAAATGAGTTAAGGCAAAAAGCCGTAGCCCCCCTTAACACATTTAAAGAAAAATTTGGGGGTACTGCCGCGGATATGTCCCGCGCGGTTGTGGAATTACTTGAAGACTGTAACGCCGCAGAAAAGCTCTCGGCACTTGCAATTCGTTTTAAAACGGAGGGCGCAGAGTTTAAGAGCGACGTTTTAAAACAAAGCTACGACAGATATATGAAGCTGCTTGACAGTATGGCGGTTTGCTTCGGTGACCGCGAAATAAAAAAGCAGGAATATTTTGACGCGCTTACTCTTTCGGTCTCCCTCGACAGCGTGGGAGTAATTCCCCGTATGCTCGACGAAGTCACCTTCGGCGCGGCGGACAGAATACGCCCCTCAAGACCCCGCGTTGCCTTTATTTTGGGGGCAAATCAGGGGGTATTCCCGAAAGGGCTTTCAAGTTCGGGAATATTAGGAGTGGCCGAGCGCAAAAGCCTTATAGAGCTCGGCATTGAAATCCCCGACAATCAGATTTCCGCAGTGGTGGACGAGAATTATCTGGTATATTGCAATCTCTGCTGTCCGTCGGACAGGCTGTATATTTCCTACGCCGCTCATTCGCTTTCGGGCGAGGAGGGCGAGCCCTCCGCCTTTGTGCTTGAAATTGCCGAGAATCTCGGTTGTAAAACGGTATCGGAGCCGCAGGAGAATTTAACAGCCGAAAATCTGCCCGAAACCGCAGACAGCGCCTATTCGCAGTACTGCCGCAGAAGACTCACCGGCGACGCCGAGACCCTGAAATCCGCGCTAAAGGGAACGGATGGGGAAAAGAAAATCGAGTATTTAAGCGAGAAGCTGTCGGGCGCGCCTGCACGGCTATCGCAAGATACCTCCGAAAGGCTTTTCGGGAAAAACATCACTATGTCCGCGTCCCGCTTTGATACCTTCCATAAATGCCGCTTTTCCTTTTTCTGCAGGTACGGGCTGACGGCTAAAAAGCTAAAGCCCGCCGAGTTTGACGTTTTACAGCGCGGCACGGTGGTTCACTATGTCCTTGAAAGGATAGTAGGCATTTACAAAAAGGGAATATCCGATTTACCTGAAAGCGGGCTTGATAAGCTTGTGGATAAATATATCGAGGAATACCTGGACGGAATTTCTGGCTACCGCGCGGTCGAAACCGAACGCTCTAAATTTTTGGTATCGCGTATTTCCCGCGCCTTAAAGGCCGTAGTACTTCAGCTTTCCCGCGAGTTCGCCCAAAGCGGCTTTGAGCCTGTCGCCTGCGAGCTTAAAATCGGGAACGGCGGCGATATTCCCGAGCTTAAAATCCCCTTCCGAAAGGGAAACATAGATATTGTCGGCAGTATCGACAGGGTGGACGAATTCGGCGGCTATATAAGGGTAATCGACTATAAAACGGGAAGCAGAAGCTTTAAGCTCCCCGACGTCCTTTTCGGGCTTAATCTGCAAATGCTTATCTACCTTTACGCCACGGTGCGAGCCTGCGGCAGAGAGGACGAAAAGGCGGCGGGAATTTTGTATATGCCCTCAAAGCGCGACCTTAACGACAGCGGTATGGCGATGAACGGGCTTATCCGCTCCGACGAAAATATTGTCGCCGCAATGGACAGGGAAATGCAGGGCGAGTTTGTGCCGAAATATTCAATTACAAAAAACGGCACATTAGATAAAAGATGCTCCTCGTTTATAGGCGCGGAGGATTTCAGCGAGATTTTTGATTATATCGAGACCTTAATGCGAAGAACGGGCGACGGGATTTTAAGCGGCGATATAGCCGTAAGCCCTCTTGACGGCAGGGAAACGCCCGCCTGCAAATACTGCGATTACGCGGCGGTCTGCGGTAGGGAAAGCGCCCCCTGCGACAGGGTGCCTAACTACAAAAACGATGAGGTTATTAATAAAATGAGGGAGGAGAAGACTAATGGCATTTAACCCCACGCCCGAGCAAAAATCGGCGATAGAGACAAAGGGTAACGTGCTGGTTTCCGCCGCCGCGGGGTCGGGCAAGACCGCCGTGCTGGTAGAAAGGGTTGTAAGGCTTTTAAGCGATAGGAAAAATCCAATAAGCGCCGACAGGCTTTTAATCGTTACCTTTACAAACGCCGCCGCCGCCGAAATGCGGACGAGAATCGAAAAGCGGCTTGATTCGGAGTGCCGATTGAACCCCTCCGACATAGGGCTTTTAAAGCAGAGAAAGCTTTTATCCTCTGCGAAAATCTGCACTATCGACTCCTTTTGTATAGATCTTATAAGAGAAAATTTCGAGCGGGCGGGGGTCTCGCCCGACTTTAAAATAAGCGAGCAAAACTCCCTTAAATCGGTAAACGAGGCGGTTCTCGCAAGCCTGCTTAACGAGTATTACGAAAAGGGCGGGGAGGATTTTTACAGCCTAATGGATTTAGTCGGTGCAGAGTACGACGACGGAAATTTTTCGGATTATATTTTAAAAATGTACGATTACAGCCGCCAACTTGCCTTCCCGACCGAATGGTTTAACTCTCTTTCATCAGCATATAATCCCGACGGCTTTAATATCGAAAATAAGTGGTATAAATATTCTGTAAATAAGGCTTTAAAGACGGCAGAGGAAATGCGGCGGGTTAATGCCGTGATACTTGACGCTCTTTTTGAGGACCCAAAGGCGTATGATACCTATTCATTTTGCTTTGCAGCCGCCGCAGAGGAAGAAGCAAGGCTTTACGATGCGGCGAAAAACGGGGACTGGGACGAAATATATAATACTCTAAGCGTTTTCGACCTGCTTAAAATTCCCCGCGCGAACGGAGAAAAAGGCAGAGCGGCAAAGGCGGCGCGGGACTATATTTTAAAGCTTGCCGAGAACCTTAAAAAGCTCTTTTTTGAGGGTGCGGAGGGCATAAAAAATCAGCTTGCCGATATTTACGGCAAGGTTTTATTGCTTACAGAAATTTTAAATGAACTGGATAAAAGGCTGTTTAACGAGTACCTTGACCGTAACACCTTTACCTTTCATAATATCGAGCATTTGGCGCTTAAGCTTTTGTGCGAGAAAACGCCAGAGGGATTTTTGCCCGCACAGGGAGCGGAAGAACTGCTTTCCCGCTATGACGAGGTTATGGTGGACGAGTATCAGGACACCAACGATTTGCAGGATATGCTGTTTTATGTCCTTTCTAACAGGGGCGAAAGGCTCTTCACAGTTGGTGATGTAAAACAGAGCATTTACGGCTTCAGGGGTGCTAAGCCTACTAACTTCCTTAATAAAATAAATGCCGCCGTTCCTGTGCAAAGGGCGGAGGAAAACGACCCTAAAAAAATAATTTTAGGCTGTAATTTCAGAAGCAGAAAAGAAATCTGCGAATATATAAACTATTTCTTTGAGCGGCTAATGACCGAAAAATCGGGCGATATAATTTACAACGAGGACGAAAGGCTTATCCCCGCCGCCCGTTATCCCGAACCGCCGCAGATTCCCGTAAGTCTTGAAATCGTTACAAATTCGGGAAATTCGCAGGATTGCCTCAGAGCTGAGGCTACGCATATCGCCGATTATATAAAGCGGGTTATGCGGTCGGGCGAGTGTATAAGGCAGGACGAAACCACCCTTAGAAAAGCGAAGTTTTCCGATTTTTCAATACTGCTCAGAAACACTAAAGCAAAGGCGGCAATTGTCGCCGAGGAATTAAGAAAAAAGGGTATACCCGTGAACTTCTCCTTAGAGGGCTACGCCGAAACCACGGAGGTATCGGTCTTTTTATCCCTCTTAAAGGTTATCGACAACCCTGAGTCGGACGTGGAGCTTTTATCGGTACTTATGTCGCCGATTTTTGGCTTTACCGCCGAAGAAACGGCGAATATCCGCATAAAAAGGCGGGAGGGGAGTTTATATGCCGCCCTTGTCTTTTCCGCGGAAAACGGGGACAGCCGCTGTGCCGAGGTTTTAAAGCGGCTTGAAAAATACAGAATACTCGGAGCTACATTAACACTTTCCAAGCTTATTACAAGGCTTCTTGAGGACACCGATTACCTTAATACCGTCTGGGCAAGGGAGGACGGCGAGCGCCGCCACGGCAACCTTTTAATGCTTGTGGGTCTTGCAGAGCAGTACTCGGCGGACAGCACTGCGGGAATAGGCGGTTTTGTAAATTACGTTTACAGGCAGTCCGAAAACGGAATGAAATCGGCGGCGGCGCTGTCGGGCGGGGATACCGTTAAGATTATGAGTATTCACGCCTCAAAGGGGCTACAGTTCCCCGTCTGCATAATTGCGGGAACGGCTAATAGCTTTAACGACAACGATTCGCGAAATTCCGCCCTCTATTCCGCCGATTACGGCATAGGCTTTAAATACTATGACGAATCAGAAAAGGTAAAACGCACAACGATTGCAAGAGAGGTTATATTAGACAGCGGGCGCAGAAGCACAAGGGAAGAGGAACTGCGACTTTTATATGTCGCTATGACGAGAGCGCAGGACAAGCTCCACTTCTCCGCCGCCGTCGGCAAGCTTGAAAACAAGCTAAAGGACTGTTTTTCAGAGCTGATTTTATCCGAGGGGAAGCCCGATAATTTATTCGACGGTATGGGCTCATATTTCGATTGGCTGCTTATGACCTCCCTTATTCACCCCGACGGCGGGGAGCTTAGAAGTGAGGAAAACAATATTATCACCGAAATCACCGAAAGCCGCATATTCGTGAGCATTTCCGAGGCGGGTGAGGAGGAAAAAACGCCCGAGCTTATTGCGGCCAAACAAGAGCCTGACGCGGATTTAGTTGAAAAGCTTAGGGGAAATATAAGCTATACCTACCCTTACGAACGGCTTTTTGAGGTTGAAGCAAAATGCTCGGTTTCTGCCCTTGCAAACAAGGCGGAAAGTGAGAAATACGCCTTTTCCGCCCGCCCCGCGTTTATGAGCGACGGCGGAATAACCGCCGCCGAGCGGGGTACTGCAACCCACAAGATTATCGAGTTTATCGACTTTAATAAGGCTGACGACATAGAGGCTGAAATCGAGCGCCTTTACGAGTGGCAGTACATTTCCGAGCGCGAGGCAAGGGCGGTAAGTCGTAATAAGCTTAAAGCGTTCTTTGAAAGTCCCCTCTTTGCGCGGATAAAGGCTTCGCCCCTTGTTAAAAGGGAAATGCGGTTTTTGACCGAAATGCCCGCCTCCGCCGCCGACCCGACCTTAAAGGGGGATTTTGCCAACGAAAAGATTATCGTTCAGGGAGCGGTTGATTTGTGCTTTGTAGAGGACGGAGAAGTAGTTGTAGTCGATTTTAAAACAGACCGCACCGATAACCCCGAAAGCCTTTCCGGCGCCTACGGCGAACAGCTGGCAATATACGCCACTGCCTGTGAAAAAATCTTTGAAAAAAGGGTAAAGCAAAAGATAATTTATTCCTTTGCTTTGTCTAAGGAAATTATTATTTAATTTTAGCTGTGATTATATCTTTATTGTAACGCTACACTTAATCAGAGATTTTTTTTTAAACATATTGAAATTATATAAGATCTATGTTATAATTTATTCGTATCAAACGTTAGAAACGGAGGTGATGGATTGCCTAACTACACAAAGGAACAATGGCAAGCTAAAAAAGAAGGTCTTATGGAGAAATGTTATGACTGTTTTGCGGAATACGGACTTCACGGAACAGGTATCAGAGCATTAGGAAAGCATTGCGGATGTACCTCTAATATGCTGTATACATATTTCAAGGATTTAGACGACCTTATCGTCCAATCCACCGAATACTGTATGAGCAAGGTGGAGGACGATTTTATGGCGAAAGCCCCCGCGGATGTTGAGGATTTGTGGCGGTTTATCGACGAGATACCCTACTGGACGGCGGAAAAGCACGGAAAGAAATATAGGCTTATGTACCAGGTCTACACCCACCCTAAATACAGAGAATACGGTAAGAAATTCTTTGCCGGCGTTGATAAGCGTTACACCGAATACGCAAAGAGCCTGGAGCCGAAGCTTGGTATTCCATACAAAAAAATCACACCGCTCATTTTCATTCTTATAAGGGCTTGCGTGCATTACGCAATGTTTGAGGATGAGTTCTATCTGAAATCACAGATAGAAGTACTAAAAGAAACCCTGGAGCTATTTATTATTAAATATAACCCAACAATATCTAAGGAGGAATAACAGATGAAAAAACGGGTTTTAAGCATTATCCTTACGCTTTGTATGCTGTTAGCTTTAGTGCCGATAATGCCTGTAACGGTCGCGGCGGAGAGCACGGGATATACTGTGCTTGCCGGTTCGGGCGGAAACAGCAATGAAGGACACGGGAAGCTCTTGGACGGGGATATCAAGACAAAATGGTGTAAGAACAGTTTCCGATCTGCCTACATCGTTTTTAAAACTTCCAATGGGGTAAATGTAAGCGGATATTCCATTACCACCGGCAACGATAATGCCAACTACAAAGGCAGAAATCCGAAAAGCTGGGTTCTGTATGGGTGCAACGATTATACAGGCACCGATACAGATACATGGGTAGAAATCCACAGCGTCACAAACGACACAGTTTTAGAGGATAAAAACTATACAAAATACAGTTATGCGTTTGATAAGAATACCACGGCATATACCTACTTTAAATTGGAAATTACCGCAATTCAGAGCGGAGACGTAATGCAAATGAGCGAATTTGAGCTCTTAGACTGCGACCATGAATGGACGGATACCGTTAAGGCTCCGACCTGCACAGAAGGAGGGTATACGGCAACAACCTGTTCAATATGCAACGGATATAAAGGAATATCAAGCTATACCAACAAGTTAGGTCATGATTTCGGTGAAGACGGCGAATGCATGCGCTGTGGGTTGATATATGGCACATTCGACATCAGCCAAGGTAACGTACAAATCTTTGATGATGAAAACAATCCGGGCAAAATCAAGGTGAAATATGGAAACGGAGAATCTTTGTTGAATATTGACCCCGAAACGGTAATCACCGTAACCGGCAGAACCGCGAAATATGAGCTTAAGGTTGAAACAGATACTCCGGTGACGATAAAGGCAAGTAATCTCAGCATTGACAGTTCCTCACGGGAGTATTCATATGCTATGGTGCTTATAGGCAGTAATGACAGCGCCGATGCCACGCTGATCCTTGAGGGTTCAAACACCTTTAAAGGAGGATACCAGAGGTCCGGTATTGCAGCAGGGAAAGGCAAGAAGCTGACAATTGAGGGCACCGGTTCGCTTACGGCAATCGGTGGTTCCGGCGCCGCCGGTATCGGCGGTGAAGTAGATTGCCCCTGCGGCACGGTAATCATAAAAAGCGGAACGGTCACGGCGACCGGTGGTAACAATGCCGCCGGTATCGGCGGCGGCGGTTACAACAGCCAAGCAACCGGCGGCGACGGCGGCACCGTAATTATCACCGGCGGCACGGTCAATGCCACGGGAAAAAAAGGCGGCGCTGACATTGGCGGCGGAGTAAACAATAACACCGGCACCGTAATTATCACCGGCGGCACAGTCAATGCCGTCAACAACAACAAAACCGGCAACGCAGGCATTAAGCCTACCGATAACGGAGGGCTTGAGGCTTACGGAGTATTTACAATTCCGGTTGGTTTGACGATTCCCGAGGGCAAGCCCCTTACTGTCCCCGAGGGCGTTACAATGACAATTCCCGAGGGAGTTGCTTTGACTAACGACAGCGCTATTAACAACAGCGGCACTATTAACGACAACGGCGCTATTATCAATAACGGCACTATTATAAACAACGGCACTATTGCGGGCAACGGAGCCATTTACGTAAACGGTTACTTTAAGGGTGATGCAGACAATCTCTATTATCCTCTGACCGTTGTAGACGCGACGGCGAGCGGTGATACCGTGGAATATAAAGGTACAACCTATGCAAAGTTAGGAAGCGAGATTACCTTAAGCTATACCGTTCCGGAGGGCTACTATTTTAACGGGTGGAGCATTAATTCCACTTCTTTAACCGTTGCAGACGATAAATTCACAATGCCCGCTGAGGCTTTGACGGTCACCGCGCAGTTTGAAAATGCTAAATATACCGTTAAATTCAACACCGTCGGCGGAGGTACTATTTCCGACAAAACCGATGTAATTTGGACAGATAAGGTACTTGACGGTATTGCAAATCCGACTAAATCGGGCTATTCCTTTGTTGGTTGGAAATGCGGTGATAAGCTTGTAACGGCAACAACCACTTGCGGCGAGCTTGCCTCTGTCGGAGGTATTACGGAAATCGTGCTTGTTGCACGGTGGACGGATAACAGCCTTTTCGTTACCAAAGAAAACCTGATGAGTGTATTTACCCCGAACAGCGAGGGAATACCCGAAACTATAGGAAAGCTCGTCTTCGGAAAGAATAGCGGCAATACTGCGCAGAAATGGTACATTTTAGGAAAGGACAACGGCGTAACAGGAGATAATACAATTATCTTTGCCGCAAGTCCTATAGCGACAAATCAGAAATTCGCTTTGGTCAAAGACCATTTAAAAGATTATAGTTTATGGTCTGACTGTGGCTATGTAAATAAAGTATCGGCAGTATATTCTAACCATTACGGAGCGAGCGAGCTTCGCAAGGCGCTAAAGGCTATGGCTGTTGATTCAAACTATTTCACCTCGGCAGAGCAGAGCTTGATGAACTCCACCACCGTAACAACATTGGACGCGGATAATTCTCTTGGCGTTTTTGTAGACTATACTACAACCGATAAGCTTTATGCATTACAGGGCAATACGATCAATAATAAAGATAAAACACTGTGGGCAGGAAGCGATGACAGCACAGCACTTGCAGTGGACAGCTACTGGAACAGCGGAGACAGCTTCTGGCTGCGCACGCCTAACGGCTTATCTGCGATGAAAGCTTTTCCGGGATCTTGCGTCGACGTCTCCTCGGTTTTAGAGACTTCCGCCGTTCGGCCCGCCGCCAATCTTAATTTGACAAACGTACTCTTTGCCTCTGCCGCGACGGCGGCATATGATACGGTATCGTCAGGCGCTATTACAGCGGGTACTGCTATGACCCTAAGACTGAACGGTTCGGACAAAGAAATCGGAACGGTGATATATGATACAGTCGACGGACTGATTTTCGCAAAAAAATCGGCTAATGCAGAGGGAACCGTTTCCCTTGTGATACAGAGTAACAACGGAACCGATAACTTCTATTACAGCCTGCCTGTAGACGGCACAACAGCTGTTTCGGCAGAGCAGATTAAGACTGCCTGCGGCATATCCGATTTTTCCCTTGCGGACTGTGAAATCTGGCTGGAAACTACAATCGACAATGTATCCTATGCCAAGACGGCAGAAGCAAAGGACATAGAGATAATAAGCTCGGTTGAAATCACAGGCGTGAAACCGGTTGCGGGCGAAGAATTGAGCACAAATGCAGTCTGCGCTACAGCAGGCATTGCAACTACTGCTCCCGCAATTACCTACAGGGTTAACGGTTCGGCGGTAACGGGAACTGCAAACTGGAACACGACATATAAAGCCGAGGTTACGCTTGAAGTAATCGCTACAGGCGATACCTTCTATGCGTTTGGAAATACCGTATCGGTAACCGTAGACGGTGAAGAATTAACCTTTGCCGTTGCTCCGAACTCGGACGGAAGCTTGACGGTAACCAAGGAATTTACCACAGGAAACAGAAAGCTTGTCTCTGTAACAGCACCCACTGCTCCGACAACGTTTGTATACTATTACGGCTTTGAAGGCTATGACGAAATTCTGACAAACGGCGGCAACAATGAGCTTGGCAAACAGGCAACGGTTAAATTTAACGGTACTTCGGAACCGACCTCAGCAAAAATGGATGTAATATGGACGGTTGAGAGCGGTAACGCAGTTTACAATAAAACGCCCGGAGTAACGAACACCTTTAGGTGGACGATTTCTGCGAACGAATTTGCGGATTACGACGTCACGGATTGTGCGGACTATGACGCCGAAAGGGGTACAATTACCGGCACGGTTGAGATTACAAACAAGGCGGCAACCCCTGTTGTTATCACAGGTTCGGACACCTTTATATATTTTACAGGTACTCAAATTGATATGTCTGAGTATTTTGAAATCGATGGGAATGCAGGATCTGCGACCTATTCCATTAGCGGCGGAACAGGCGTCGGAATCATTAATGGTTCAATGCTTAATTTGAAAAAGATAGGAACCTTTGAGATTAAGGTAAATACTGCCGCTAACGGAATTTATGCAGCGGGAGAGGCAATAACCTACCTTAATGTAGATTATAACCAAACCATTGACTGTGACTTCAACGGCGACGGTGCGGCGAATATTATAGATTTGGTAAGACTTAAAAAGATTATAGCAGGTCAAGCTCTAACCGACGGTGCTGATCCCGATCTTGACGGCAGCGGGAAAGCCGACGCGGCGGACTTAACGATATTAAAAAAATTCTTATTAGGTAACATAACCGTAAGGTCTGAGGCACAGCTTCGTGCGGCGGTGGAAAGACTTGTCGCCGATCCTGCAGGCGGTAGGATTACGCTTGCTAACGATATTGTCCTCGGCACCGAGGGTATTGAAATTTTTTCCGCACCTGATACCTGTGAGATTACAATTGACCTTGGCGGGCATACGCTCAGCGGAACGGATATCTCCAAAAACGACAATTACTTCTTGATAGCGTGTTATGCTCCTCAAATAGCTCTAAATATTGAAAACGGCAAGCTTCAGCTTAATTATTACAGTGATCCGTATAATTATAGCGAGGTTATATATAGCTGCAACGGAGCTTTAAAGCTTAAAGATTGCGAGGTTAATTCCAACTATTCTTTGGCGGTTTTTGTCGATGAATCCTCTCTGAAGCTTGAAAACTGCATCTTAAACGGCGGCTTAAATAATATTTTGGCCAATGATAAAAAGGTCACTGTGAGAGGTATAGGTGCGACGATGACCGCGACGGGTAATCTCTCCGTGGAAAACCTTTTCTTATGCGAGACTTATCATGATACTCCGTGGAGCCTTACCTTAAAGGCAGGCGGCACATACAGCTTTAACGGAGAAAATGTTTCTGTACCAGAAGATACGACCTATTCCTCTGACAATGTAACGGATCTGAATTGGGTATATCAACCTTAGTGGTGACCGTATCCTCTGCGAGCTTAACGTACCGGCAATCAGTTTGTCGGAAATATAAAGGGGTATTTAAAAAATGAGCGGTAAAAGCTCTTTTGCCGCTCTGAAACCTCAAAAATCTGACCGAGTATAGGACGAAAATAACATAAGAAAAACGGCTCAAACCCAAATGCTTGAGTCGTTTTTTTGTGTCGCACTGCAAAAAAGACTACTTTCCTATCCTTTTTGGATAAGCTTGTAGTCTTTTTTTATTCGGTCTGTTTTTTACAGCCCCTTATCAGTTTTTTGAAAATATCAAAGCTATACTTATTTGAACAGTAATCAAAACGGATAAGAAAACCAAATCCCAAAAGAGCAAGCTTTCCGTCTTTAAGAAAGCTTTCCGCTGTCCTTTAATACCTTTAGCTTAAGCACTGCCGCCTGAGTTTTCGCGTCGGTTATTTCGCCCGATAAAATCATTTCCACTGCCTTTTCAAGCGGGATTTTTTCAAGGCTTAAAAATTCGTCTTCATCAGGGCTTTGCTCACCGTAGGATAAACCTGTCGCGGCGTACATCCATATAATTTCCCCGCAGTAGCCGGGGGAGGGGTAAAGTCTTCCAAGTGGGATAAACCTTTCGGCAGTCGCGCCCGTTTCCTCCTTAAGCTCGCGCTTGCCGCATTCAAGCGGGTCTTCATCAGCGCTGTCCCGCTTGCCCGCGGGTATTTCGGGAATGACCTCCATATAAGGATAGCGGAACTGCCTTACAAACAGCACCTCGTCATTATCGGTAAGCGCCGCTACGCAAACGCCGCCGTTATGCTCTACAACCTCGCGGACGGCGGTATTGCCGTTGGGCAAAAGCGCTTTATCGCGGCGAAGCTTAATTATTTTTCCTTCATACATATATTCGGCGGACAACTGTTTTTCTTCTAAATTCATTAAATGCACCTTCCGTAAATATAATTAATTATAATTAATTATAGTTTTAAATTTGGAGTGAAAACAATGGGAAAGATAGTTAATGCTGCGGAATATGATTATATCGGGCGAAAAAAGCTTATGGATAAGCTTTGCGATGAGTATTATTATTTAAAACGAGGTGTGATAGGCAGAAGCTGTTTCGGTAGGGATATTATCGCGCTTAAATTAGGCTCGGCAGAGGAATACAGCCTTATTTCCGCCGCGTTTCACGGGAGCGAAAGCATTACCGCCGTAGTACTGCTGATGTTTGTTGAAAGCCTTTGCGAGGCGATTAAGACCGACGGTTACATAGGCGGCATAAATGCGCGCGGGGCTTTAAAGGGCAGGGGAGTAATTTTCGTTCCCTGTGTTAATCCCGACGGATGCGAGATTTCTATTTGCGGCGAAAAGGGTTGCGGAGAGCTTGCGCCGACAATAAAAAAGCTTTGCCGAGGTGATTTTAAGCATTGGAACGCAAACCTCAGAGGGGTGGATATTAACCATAATTTTTCTGCCGGCTGGGATGAACTGCACGAGCTTGAAATAAAGGAGGGAATTTACTGCCTCGGGCCTACCCGCTTCGGCGGATACCGCCCCGAAAGCGAGCCCGAAACCCTTGCTATGACCGAGCTGTGCAGAAAGACGAAAATCCGTCACGCCGTGGCTCTGCATTCACAGGGTGAGGTAATCTACTGGAGCTACGGCGACAGTACGCCGCCGAGAGCCAAAAAAATGGCTGAAATTATGGCGACAACCTCGGGCTACGCGCTTGATACCCCCGTAGGCTTGGCGGCGGGCGGAGGCTTTAAGGATTGGTTTATAACCGAGTTTAACCGTCCGGGCTTTACGGTTGAATTAGGGCGGGGAAGCAACCCTCTTCCGCCCGAAAGTGCGGGGGAAATATATAAGCGTGTAGAAAAAATGCTTATGCTTTGTACGGTGATGTAATTTCATGGATTTACAGTATATTTTTCAGGGCAGACGTATATGCGCCTGCCCTGTTACATTATAATTATTCCGAAAGATCCTCGACAACAAGGGTGCGGACGCCGTTTTCATCGGTAACGGCTTTTTTCTCCTCAGGAGCCTTGTCGCGTATAGCAAAAAACTTTTCGGCGACCTGCGGGAATAGGGCGTAGCTCAATACGTCCTCCTCGGACTTGCCTATGCCCTTGTCCTTCATTTCCTTGGCGTACTTTTCAAGCTCCGGTTCAAGCTGGTCGGCGGGACGGCAGGTTATAACCTTATCGTCGCCGATAGCCTTTTTGCGAACCTCCTCGTTAACGGGGGCGGGAAGTCTGCCGTATTCGCCGCGGAGAAGTCCCTTTGATTCCTTGGTTACCATCTTGTAGCGCTCGCCCGAAAGAACGTTAAGCACAGCCTGTGTACCGACAATCTGTGAGGTCGGAGTAACAAGCGGAGGATAACCGAAATCCTTTCTTACTTTCGGAACCTCGGCGAGCACCTCGTAGTACTTATCCTCAGCATTGGCCTGTTTAAGCTGAGATAACAGGTTGGAAAGCATACCGCCCGGAACCTGATAAATAAGGGTTTTGGTGTCAACGTTAAGCACCTTGGGGTCGAGTATTCCCTCTGCCTTCATCTTGTCTGCAACCTTGCGGAAGTGGGCGGCGACCTCACTTAACGCGGTAAGGTCAAGACCCGTATCGCGGGGTGTGCCCTGAAGCGTTGCAACCAAAGCCTCGGTCGAGGGGTTGGCAGTACCGTTAGCAAATGGGGAGAGGGCGCAGTCAACAATATCAACGCCCGCCTCAGCCGCCATAAGATAGGTCATATCGCCGGTACCTGTGGTGTTGTGGGTGTGCAGATGAATCGGAACCGAAACATTCTCTTTAAGCTTTTTAATTAAAGAATAAGCGTTGTAGGGGAGAAGCAGATTCGCCATATCCTTAATGCAGATAACGTCCGCACCCATCTTTTCGAGGCTCTTTGCCATTTCGACAAAGTAATCCTCGTTGTGAACGGGGCTTACGGTATAGCTCATAGCCGCCTCGCAGATGCCGCCGTACTTCTTACAGCTCTTCATCGCCTGCTCCATATTGCGGGTATCATTGAGAGCGTCGAAAATACGGATTACGTCAATGCCGTTTTCAATCGACTTTTTAACAAACATATCAACAACGTCGTCGGCGTAATGCTTGTAGCCTAAGATGTTCTGACCGCGCAGAAGCATCTGAAGCTTGGTGTTGGGCATATGCTTTTTGAGGGTGCGAAGTCTCTCCCACGGATCCTCGTTAAGAAAACGCATACAAGCGTCGAAGGTCGCGCCACCCCAGCACTCAAGGCTCCAGTAGCCTATTTTATCAAGCTTTTCGAGGGCGGGGAGCATATCCTCAAGTCTCATTCTGGTCGCCGCCTGTGACTGGTGAGCGTCGCGCAGAATGGTATCGGTAATATATAATTTCTTATTTTCCATTTTAGATACTCCTTATATTAACCCAACAGCGCGATAAGCACGCCCGCCGCGATAGCCGAGCCGATAACGCCCGCTACGTTCGGACCCATTGCGTGCATAAGCAGGAAGTTGGAGGGGTTCTCCTTCTGACCTACAGACTGCGAAACACGCGCCGCCATAGGTACGGCAGAAACGCCCGCAGAGCCGATAAGCGGATTTATTTTGTTCTTTGAGAATACATTCATAAGCTTTGCAAAAAGCACACCGCAAGCGGTAGCAACGCCGAAAGCGACAACGCCCATTAAGATAATCTCCAAAGTCTGAATCTTTAAGAAGGTTTTAGCCGTGGCAGTAGCACCTACGGAAATTCCGAGGAATATTGTAACTATATTCATAAGCTCGTTCTGGGCGGTCTTGCAAAGACGTTCTGCAACCCCCGATTCCTTCCAGAGGTTTCCGAGCATAAGACAGCCGACAAGCGGAGCGGCAGAGGGAACAAGCAAAGCCACAAAGATAGTAACCGCAATCGGGAAAATAATTTTCTCCCTTTTAGAGGGCTGTCTTAAGGGCTTCATAATAATCTGGCGTTCCTTTTTTGTTGTTAACAGCTTCATAATAGGCGGCTGAATAACGGGAACGAGCGCCATATAAGAGTAGGCGGCAACCGCAATAGGTCCTAATAGATTAGGCTGTAAAATTGAGGTTGTGTAAATAGCGGTCGGACCGTCCGCACCGCCGATAATACCTATGGAGCCCGCCGCCTGCTGTGAAAAGCCGAGGGCGATACAGCCCGCAAAGGTAGCGAAAATACCAACCTGCGCCGCGGCGCCCAAAAGCAGTGACTTAGGATTGGAAATCAGCGGACCGAAATCGGTCATAGCGCCTATACCTATAAATATAAGGCAGGGGTAAATACAGGTCTTAACACCGATGTAAAGGTAGTCGAGCAGACCGCCGTTCGACATAATATAACCGTAGCTGTGGTAATGCTCTGAGCCTTCGGTCATAAACTCGGTCCAAAGCTCGCCGTTGTACATTCCCGCACCGGGAAGGTTTGTAAGCAACATACCGAACGCGATACCGATAAGCAGAAGCGGCTCGAACTTCTTGTGAATAGCAAGCCACAAAAGAAATAGGGAAAGGAGAATCATTACAAGATTTCCCCAGTTTTCTCTAATATTGCCGAACAACAAATAAAAGCCTGTTGTTTTGGCAAACTCAAGTATTTTATCCATAGCGTTATTCTCCCAACAGTTAACCGATTACACAGAGAACAGCGCCTGTCTCGACAGCTGCTCCCTTAGATACGTTTACAGAAGTAACAGTGCCGTCGCAGGGGGACATAATTTCGTTTTCCATCTTCATAGCCTCAAGCACCATAAGCACGTCGCCCTTCTTAACGGTAGCGCCGTTAGTTACGTTTACAGAAAGAATAGTTCCGGGCATCGGGCTTGATACGGTTTCACCGCCGGAGGCGGGCTTTGCCGCAGGAGCGGGAGCCGCGGCGGGTGCGGGAGCAGCAGCCTTAGGAGCGGTTTTAACGTCAGCAGCGTCTACTGCCTCAAGAGTGATTTCGTAAGCGGTACCGTTTACAGTTACATTATACTTTTTCATTTTAAAACACCTTTTTCTTAAATTTTTTTGAATGAATGAATCCTTATAGCCGAAATATCGGTTCCCATTTCCTCTGCAAGGGCGGCGGATACAGCCGCGATAATTTCCTGACGATTTTCAATCGGCTGAGCCGGAGCGGCAGGAGCCGCGGTAGCAGCGGCGGACTTTTCGGGTTTTCTTTCGGCGGCTCTGCAAATCGCGCTCATAATAAAACAAAGCAGAACAATGCAGACAAGACCTAAAAATACAGTCCCGATTCCCATTCCGACAACGAATAAATTAGACATAAACAACGCACCTCCCCAAGGCATAAAAAATATTTTTGTTTACCGCAAAAAAACATTGTGATAAAAATAACAAACTTGCCCAATTAACCCTATTATATATATAATATCAAGTAATTACAATAACAAAATTAATATCTTAACATTATATTAAGTTAAAATATAAAATCTTAACGAAAACGTAATTTCTAAAAGAAGTAACATTTTATCTGTTTATAAATAAAATATTATTGGACAACGCCGCGCGGGGTAGGCTATCAGCACGGCGTTTCTTAGGACAATGCCTGATTGAGGCAGGCTTTGAAAGGAGAGCTGATTATATGGACAGACGAATGTTTGAGATGTCCGAATTTTACAGGATGACGGACGCTGTAAACAGCGAGCCGATGAGGGAGGAACGCACCCGTATGTATATAAAAAACGGTGACGAGTGCCCGGATCCGCTTACAATGGTCTTTATTAATATGCAGCCGCTTGACAGCGTTTATCCTGTCTGCGAAGCATATTGCGTCGGAACCCTATTCCCAAATCTTAACAAGCCGTTTTTCGGAGGTATGAGCAATGAACGATAAGGCTAAGCTTAAAAAGCAGATATATGAGCTTGATTTCGCATTGTACGAGCTGGTGCTGTTTCTCGATTCCCACCCGACAAACCGCCGCGCTATGGAACTAATGCGTGAGTACAGAGAAAAGCGAGAAAAGCTTATTAAAGAGTATGAGGAAAGATTCGGTAAGTATATAGTAACGCTTAAGGATGTCCCAATGTCAGAGACCTGGCAATGGCTTGACGGTCCGTGGCCGTGGGATACCGATTTTATGGAGGGTTAAATTATGTGGCAATATGAAAAAAAGCTTCAATATCCCGTGAAGATAAAGAACCCGAATCCTAAATACGCGCAGATAATTATCACACAATACGGCGGCCCCGATGGGGAAGCCTCTGCGGCATTGCGCTATCTTACTCAGCGCTACAGCCAGCCGTATAATGAGGTAAAGGGAATGCTTACGGATATAGGTACGGAGGAACTTGCGCATATGGAAATGATTTGCGCAATGGTTCATCAGCTAACCCGCGACCTTACACCCGAACAAATTAAAGAAAGTGGCTTTGCACCCTATTTTGTAGACCACACCAACGCCGTATACCCTGTTGCCGCGTCCGGTATGCCATGGACTGCGACATATATACAGGCAAAGGGCGACGCGATTACAGACCTGCACGAGGATTTAGCGGCAGAGCAGAAAGCAAGGGTTACGTATGACAACCTTTTAAGGCTGATTGACGACCCCGATATTATCGAACCGCTTAAATTTTTGCGTGCGCGCGAGGTTGTGCATTACCAGCGTTTCGGTGAAGCGTTGCGGCTTACCACGGATAGGCTTGACTGCAAGAACTTTTACGCATTCAACCCGGGGGTTGATAAGCTACGCGGAAAAAAGCGAGGCTGAAATTAATAAATTCCCGTGCAGGCAAAGCTGTAAAATGCTTGTCTACACGGAAATTTTAATAGTGGAAAATTTATTTTTTGCGGCTTACAAGAAGCGCAATATTAAGCGAGCTTGCAATTACGGCAAAAACAATCAGAAGAATAAGGGAAACAAAAGGCGAAACAGCTTTTATTGTTACAAAAATTAAAGCAAGAGTAAGTATTATAATTACAAACTGCATAATGTAAAAGGTTTTTTCATAGTCTTTCATTCCGCTTAGAATCCCCCTTAGAAAAGACCTGTGATTTTGCCGTTTTCGTCAATGTCAATACGCTCTGCGGCGGGGGATTTGGGAAGTCCCGGCATAGTCATAATGTCGCCCGTAAGCACCACGATAAAGCCCGCGCCCGCAGAGATTTTAACATTTTTTACCGTCACGGTAAAGTCCTCGGGAGCGCCAAGCAGTGCAGGGTTATCCGAAAAGCTGTACTGGGTTTTCGCAATACACACGGGCAGATTTGAAAAACCAAGCTCGGTTAGTCTTTCAATCTGTTTTTTAGCGGCGGGGAGGACAGTAATACCTTTTCCGCCGTATACCTTTTTAACCACCGCCTCGATTTTTTCCTCTATAGAGCCGTCAAGCGGATAGCTGTAGGTGAAGTCGCCCTTTTCCTCCTCACAAAGGCGCACAACCTCTTTGGCTAATTCCTCGCCGCCCTTGCCGCCGTCAGCCCAAACAGTTGACAGCACAACATTAACGCCTAATTCCTTGCACTTTTCGATAATAAAGCTGATTTCGTTATCGGTATCGGTCGGGAAACGGTTGACCGCGACGACGCAGGGGAGCTTATATACATTTTTAATGTTGGAAACGTGTCGCAGAAGATTGGGAATACCCTTTTCGAGGGCGGTTAGGTTTTCGGCGTCAAGGTTCTTTTTATCAAGACCGCCGTGCATTTTAAGGGCGCGTACCGTGGCGACTACAACCACCGCCGAGGGGGTAAGACCCGCCGCGCGGCACTTAATATCAAGGAACTTTTCAGCGCCCAAATCCGCACCGAAGCCCGCCTCGGTAATAGCGTAATCGGCTGTTTTAAGTGCCATTTTGGTGGCGGTAACCGAGTTACAGCCGTGGGCGATATTGGCAAAGGGACCGCCGTGAACAAATGCGGGAGTACCCTCTAAGGTCTGGACAAGGTTGGGCTTAATAGCGTCCTTTAAAAGCGCAGCCATTGCGCCCGCCGCCTTAAGCTCGCCCGCCGTAACGGGCTTATCGTCATAGGCGTAGCCCACAATTATGCGGGAAAGCCGCTCCTTAAGGTCGGAAATTGAGTTTGATAAACACAGGACAGCCATTATTTCACTTGCAACGGTTATATCAAAGCCGTCCTCGCGGGGAACGCCGTTTACTTTGCCGCCCAGTCCGTCAACAACAAAGCGGAGCTGTCTGTCGTTCATATCGACGCAGCGTTTCCATGTGATTTTGCGGGGGTCGATACCAAGGCTATTGCCCTGTTGAATATGGTTATCAAGCATAGCGGCAAGCAGATTGTTAGCCGCGCCTATAGCGTGAAAATCGCCCGTGAAATGTAGGTTAATGTCTTCCATAGGCACTACCTGAGCATAACCGCCGCCCGCAGCACCGCCTTTAATTCCGAAAACAGGGCCCAAGGACGGCTCGCGAAGCGCTACCGCAACGCTTTTGCCGATGCGCTTCATACCGTCCGCAAGACCTATTGTGGTGGTGGTTTTGCCCTCGCCCGCGGGGGTGGGGGTGATAGCCGTTACAAGAATAAGCTTGCCGTTGTCCCGTTCACTCTCGTTTAAGAGGGAAAGGTCGATTTTTGCCTTGTATTTGCCGTACTGTTCGATGTACTTTTCGCCGATTCCCGCATTTTTTGCAATTTCGGTTATCGGCTCCATCTCACACTGCTGAGCTATTTCAATATCGGTTAAATACGCCACTTTTAATCTCTCCTTACTTAAAGTATTTTACTGCGGAGCGGAACATCTTTATATCGTAGTTGCCTGAAACGTTTTTGTAAAGGTCGGTTGCGTACCGCTCGGAATGACCCATTTTTCCGAATACTCTACCGTCGGGCGAGGTGATACCCTCAATCGCATACATAGAGTCGTTCGGGTTAAAGTGAACATCGCTCGTTGCATTACCGCTTAAATCAACATATTGGGTCGCAATCTGACCGTTTTCAGCCAATTTCATAATCAATTCCTCGTCGGCGATAAAGCGACCTTCGCCGTGGGAAATCGGCACGCTGTAAATCTCGCCCACATTGGTTTCGGCAAGCCACGGGGATTTGTTGGAGGCTATTCTGGTACGGACTATCTTTGACTGGTGACGGGATATAGTGTTGAAGGTAAGTGTCGGGCAATGCTCGTCGGTGTCGATAATCTTGCCGTAGGGAACAAGACCTAACTTTATAAGCGCCTGGAAGCCGTTGCAGATACCGCACATAAGTCCGTCTCTGTCCTCGAGTAAGCGGGTGACCTCCTCCTTAACAGCGGCGTTTCTAAAGAAAGCGGTTATAAATTTACCGCTTCCGTCAGGCTCGTCGCCGCCCGAAAATCCGCCCGGGATAAATACCATCTGTGCCGCTTTAAGGTTTTCAGCAAAGCTGTCAACGCTTCTTGCAACCGCAGAGGGGGTAAGGTTGTTAATAACGAAAATTTCAGGCTCCGCGCCCGCGTCGCGCATAACCTTCGCGCTGTCATACTCGCAGTTAGTGCCCGGGAATACGGGGATAAGCACGCGCGGTTTAGCTGTTTTAACCGCAGGTGCGACACGTTTTTCGGCTGTAAACGCGAAGTTAGTCATAGGAGACTTACTATCGGGTATATTACAGCGGTAAACGCTTTCAAGCTTGCTTTCGTAAATATTTAATAAAGTATCAAGCTCAATCTCCTCCGGTTTAAAGGTAAAGGTGAGTTTACCGTCATCTGTAACATTACCTATATCGATTGCATCATCTACATCCTCGGTAACCTCAAGAATAAAGCTACCGTAGCAATAGCTGAAAATAGCCCTTTCGCACATACTCGGGTGGAACTTAAACCCTAAACCGTTACCGAAGCACATCTTCATAACCGCCTCGGCTATGCCGCCCAAAGTCGGAGTATATGCGGAAAGCACCTTACCCTCTCGCATAAGCTCGGTTACACGGTTAAATATTCTAATTTGTGATTTTGTATTAGGCAGATCTGTCTCATCATCGTAAATGGGAGCAAGTAATACTACTTTACTACCCGCCTTTTTAAATTCGGGAGATATTATGTTTTTGGTTTTTGAGGTTGTAACCGCAAAGGAAACAAGGGTGGGGGGAACGTCAAGCTGTTCAAAGCTTCCGCTCATTGAGTCCTTACCGCCGATAGCGCCTATACCGTACTCGGTCTGCGCTTTAAACGCACCTAAGAGAGCCGCAAGGGGTTTACCCCAGCGCTTGCTGTCCTTGCCTAAGCGTTCAAAATATTCTTGGAAGGTGAGGTAGACATCCTTAAATTCCGCACCTGTAGCTATAAGTTTGCAGACAGATTCAACAACCGCCAAATACGCGCCGTGGTAGGGGCTTTTTTCGGTGATAAAGGGGTTATAGCCCCACGCCATTAAGGAGCATTCGTCGGTGTGCTTCTTTTCCACGGAAATTTTCTGCACCATTGCCTGAATGGGGGTAAGCTGATTTTTACCGCCAAATGGCATAAGCACCGTGCCCGCGCCTATGGTAGAGTCAAACTGTTCGGAAAGTCCGCGCTTTGAGCAGATATTAAGGTCTTCTGCCAACGCCTTGTAATTCTCGGTAAAGCTGCCCGAAACAGGGATATTATATTCCTGCGGCTTTTCAACCTCGGCGGTGATGTGCTTTTCCGCGCCGTTGGAATTTAAAAATTCACGGCTGATATTAACAATTTCCTTGCCGTTCCAACGCATTACAAGGCGGGGCTCGGCGGTTACGACTGCCACGGGAGTAGCCTCAAGGTTTTCTTCATTAGCAAGCTTAATAAAGGCTTCAACATTTTCTTTTTCGACAACTACCGCCATTCTTTCCTGTGATTCGCTTATTGCAAGCTCGGTGCCGTCAAGTCCGTCGTACTTTTTCGGTACTGCGTTAAGGTCGATGTTAAGTCCGTCCGCTAATTCGCCCACGGCAACCGAAACACCGCCCGCGCCGAAATCGTTACAGCGCTTAATCATACGGGTGGCGGTGGGGTTTCTAAAGAGCCTTTGGAGCTTTCTTTCCTCGGGAGCGTTACCCTTTTGAACCTCCGCACCGCAGGTTTCAAGGGATTCCATAGTGTGGGATTTAGAAGAGCCTGTCGCTCCGCCACAGCCGTCTCTCCCTGTTCTGCCACCCAAAAGTATAACAATATCATCGGGGTCTGGACATTCACGTCTTACGTTTTCTGCGGGGGCGGCAGCGATTACCGCGCCGATTTCCATACGCTTTGCGGCGTAGCCGTCGTGATATATTTCGTCTACAATTCCCGTAGCAAGACCTATCTGGTTGCCGTATGAAGAATATCCGTCCGCCGCGGTGGTTACAAGCTTTCTTTGCGGGAGCTTGCCCGGGATTGTTTCGCTTACCTTTTTAAGCGGATTTGCCGCGCCCGTTACGCGCATTGCACCGTAAACATAGGATCTGCCCGAAAGCGGGTCGCGGATAGCGCCGCCTATGCAGGTCGCCGCGCCGCCGAAGGGCTCAATTTCGGTGGGGTGGTTGTGGGTTTCGTTCTTGAAAAGAAGAAGCCAGTCCTCAGCCACGCCGTCAACGTCTACCTTTATTTTAACGGTGCAAGCATTGATTTCCTCTGACTCGTCTAATTTTTCAAGCTTACCTTGTTTCTTTAAGTATTTTACCGCAACAGTAGCCAAATCCATAAGGCAGATGGGCTTTGTTCTTCCTAATTCCTTACGTACATTTAGATAATCCTCGTATGCGCTTTGGATTAATTCGTCCTCAAAAACCGCGCCGTCAAGGTGTGTTAAGAATGTGGTGTGGCGGCAATGATCCGACCAATAGGTGTCGATCATTCGAATTTCGGTCATTGTCGGGTCGCGGTGCTCGGACTTGAAGTAGTCCTGACAAAATGCAATATCGTCCGCGTCCATTGCAAGGCTGTACTGCTTTACAAAATTTTCAAGCCCCGCACGGTCAAGGGAGATAAATCCGTCAAGGGTTGCAACGGTTTCGGGAATTTCGTAATCTGCCGTTAAGGTTTCGGGTTTATTAAGCGCCGCTTCGCGTGCCTCAACAGGGTTTATAACGTGCTTTTTGATTGCGCTAAGCTCGTCCTCTGTAATATTGCCGTAAAGCATATAAACCTTTGCTGTGCGTATTACGGGGCGGTCGCCCTTTGATATAAGCTGAATACACTGTGCCGCCGAATCCGCGCGCTGGTCAAACTGACCGGGCAGATACTCGACCGCGAAGATATGAGCGCCGTCATTTTCAAGCTCTGAATATGTAACGTCAAGCTGAGGCTCGGAAAACACGGTTTTCACCGCGTAATCAAATAATTCCTCGGTTATGTTTTCGGCGTCATAACGGTTAATTACACGAACATCTTTTACAGAGCTTATCTGCAAAAGCCCGTTAATGTCCGAAAGGAGCGCTCTTGCTTCATGTGCAAGCTCCTTTTTCTTTTCGGTAAATACGCGGTATACCATTATTTTCTCTCCTTTGCTTTAAGGGCTCTTGCGCCTATATCCTTGCGGTAAAATGCGTTTTTAAATTCTACCTTGCCGACCTTTTGGTAGGCGGAGTTAATCGCGTTTTCGAGGGTGTCCGCCGTGGCGGTAACGCCGAGCACACGTCCTCCTGCGGTCAAAAGCTTGTCGTCCTCGCACTTTGCGCCCGCAACATAAACGCTGTCCTTTACAGAGCTGTCGATTTTTAGCGCAAAACCGCTTTCGTATTTTTGGGGATAACCCTTTGAAGCCATAACAACGCAGGCGGCGTTTTCGTTTTTAAACTTAACCTCGGTTTTATCAAGTGTGCCGTTTGTAACCGCGCGCATAATTGAAAATAAATCGCTGTCAAGCAGGGGCAAAACCACCTGTGTCTCGGGGTCGCCGAAACGGCAGTTGTACTCAATTACTTTAGGACCTTTTTCGGTTAACATCAGCCCGAAATAAAGACATCCCTTAAAGGTGCGACCCTCGGCGTTCATTGCATTTACTGTAGGAATAAAGATTTTTTTCATACATTCTTTAGCGATTTCTTCTGTATAATAGGGATTTGGAGCTATAGTACCCATACCGCCCGTGTTAAGCCCGTTGTCGCCGTCAAGGGCGCGCTTGTGATCCATTGAGGATACCATAGGCACAAGGGTTTTGCCGTCGGTAAAGGAAAGGACGGAGACCTCGGGACCCGTTAAAAATTCCTCGATTACTATTTTAGCTCCGCTCTCGCCGAATTTTTTTTCCTCCATTATCGAGCGTACGGCATCCTTTGCTTCATCACGGGTGTTCGCAATAATTACGCCTTTGCCGAGGGCTAAGCCGTCTGCCTTAACAACCGTGGGAATAGGGGCAGTTTCAAGATAGGAAAGAGCGCTTTCCGCGTTGTCGAATACCTCATATTCCGCGGTGGGAATACCGTATTTCTTCATAAGATTTTTTGAAAAAACCTTGCTTCCCTCGATTATCGCCGCCTTTTTATCAGGACCGAAGCAGGGGATACCCGCCGCTTCTAAAGCGTCAACCGCGCCTAATACCAGCGGGTCGTCGGGGGCTACAACGGCGTAGTCGATACCGTTTTGTGTGGCAAATTCAACCTGCTTTTCTATGTCCTTTGCACCGATGTTAACGCATACCGCGTCCTCTGCTATTCCGCCGTTGCCGGGCAGGGCGTAAAGCTCGGTTATAAGAGGGCTTTCCTTTAGCTTTTTAATTATGGCGTGCTCGCGTCCGCCGCCGCCTATTACCATTACTTTCATTGCATTACCTCTTAAGCTTATCCGTAAATCGGGAAGTGGGAGCAAAGCTCCTGAACCTCGTCGGAAATTCTGTCCTTATTATTATCAAAGTCGGTTATTGCCGTGCTTATCCACTTTGCAATTTTCGCCATTTCGGGCTCTTTAAAGCCGCGCGTGGTAACCGCGGGAGTACCGATTCTAAGACCGCTTGTGATAAAGGGACTCTGCGGGTCGCAGGGTACGGTGTTCTTGTTGGCGGTGATGTGAACCTCGTCAAGCCTGTGTTCAAGCTCCTTGCCCGTAATGCCGTTTTTTATGAGCTTTAAGAGCATTAAGTGATTGTCCGTACCGCCCGATACAATGTCGAGCCCCTCAGCCTTTAAGCCCTCGCAAAGGGCGGCGGCGTTCTTAACTATTTGGGTCTGGTATTCCTTAAATTCGGGGGTTAATGCCTCTCCTAAAGCAACAGCTTTAGCGGCTATTATGTGCATAAGCGGACCGCCCTGAGTACCCGGGAAAACCGCCTTGTCAATCTGCTTTGCATATTCCTCGCGGCAGAGAATTAATCCCCCTCTCGGACCTCTTAGGGTCTTGTGGGTGGTTGTGGTGACAACATCTGCATAGGGTACGGGGGAGGGGTGCAGTCCCGCGGCGACAAGACCCGCAATGTGCGCCATATCAACCATAAGATATGCGCCTACCTCGTCGGCAATTTCACGGCAACGCTTAAAGTCGATTACCCTTGAATACGCGCTCGCGCCCGCGATAATCATTTTAGGCTTACACTCAAGGGCAATTTCGCGCATTTTGTCGTAATCAATCATTTCGGTTTCGGGGCTTACACCGTAGGGAACGATGTTGAAATATTTACCCGAAATATTTACGGGCGAGCCGTGCGAAAGGTGACCGCCCTCGCTTAAATTCATACCCATAACGGTGTCGCCCGGCTGCAGGAGGGCAAAGAAAACCGCAAGGTTGGCGTTAGCGCCGCTGTGGGGCTGAACGTTAGCGTGCTCTGCTCCAAACAACTCCTTTGCGCGCTCGCGCGCGATATTTTCTACAATATCAACGTACTGACAGCCGCCGTAATAACGCTTAGAGGGATAGCCCTCTGCATATTTGTTGGTAAGCACGCCGCCCGCGGCTAAAAGCACCGCCTTTGAAACTATGTTTTCCGAGGCGATAAGCTCGATATTGTGCTGTTGGCGCTCAAGCTCTAAATTACAGGCGTCCGCAACCTGAGGATCAAAATTTTTAAGCTCATCAAAAAAATTCATTGTAATTTCTCCTTATATATTAATGGTGGAAAAGTCTCATTCCCGTGAACGCCATCGCAATGCCGTATTTGTTACAGCAATCGATAACTATGTCGTCACGAATCGAGCCGCCCGGCTCTGCAATATAGGAAACGCCGCTCTTGTGGGCGCGTTCAATATTGTCGTCAAAGGGGAAGAATGCGTCGGAGCCTAATGCCACACCCGAAATGCCTGAAAGATAAGTCTTTATTTCCTCGTCGGTAAGGGGTTCGGGTTGGGTCTTAAAGTACTTCTGCCAGATGCCGTCGGCGCAGACGTCCTCCTCGTTGCGGTTGATGTAACCGTCGATAATATTGTCGCGGTCGGGTCTTCTTATATCGTCCTTAAAGGGGAGATTTAAAACCTTATCGTACTGGCGCATAAACCAAGTATCCGCCTTAGAGCCTGCAAGGCGGGTGCAATGAACTCTTGACTGCTGACCCGCGCCAACGCCGATTGCCTGACCGTCATAGGAAAAGCAAACCGAGTTTGACTGGGTGTATTTAAGGGTTATAAGCGAGATAATAAGGTCGCGCTTTGCGCTGTCGGGGATTTCCTTGTTTTCGGTTACAAGGTTTGTAAGTAAAGATTCATCAATCTTAAAATTGTTTCTTCCTTGCTCAAAGGTGATGCCGAAAACCTGCTTGTGCTCCACGGGGGAGGGAACATAATCGGGGTCAATTTCAACTATGTTGTAGTTGCCGTTACGCTTTGATTTTAAAATTTCGAGAGCCTCGGGTTCATAGCCGGGGGCGATAATACCGTCGGACACCTCGCGCTTTATTAAAAGAGCGGTCGCGGTATCGCAAACGTCGGACAAAGCAACCCAGTCGCCAAACGAGCACATACGGTCGGTTCCGCGCGCCCTTGCGTATGCACAGGCGAGGGGAGAGTCGTCAAGATTTTCAATATCGTCTACAAAGCAAGCCTTTTTAAGCTTTTCGGGCAGGGGAATACCCACCGCCGCACTTGTGGGGCTTACGTGCTTAAAAGAGGTAACTGCGGGAAGACCCAAAGCCTCCTTAAGCTCCTTTACCAGCTGCCAAGAATTAAATGCGTCAAGAAAATTTATGTAACCGGGCTTGCCGTTTAATATCTTTATCGGAAGCTCGCCGCCGTCCGCCATAAAGATTTTAGCGGGCTTTTGATTGGGGTTACAGCCGTATTTCAATTTAAATTCTTTCATATTTATGCTCCTTTTAAACATTAAGCACTGCTTTTACAGGCTCGGTGTAGTGTCTTTCGAGTATCGGGTCTACAACCGTTTCGACAAATTCCTCTGTTTGAGACGCGCTTCTGCCGATATACTTTGAGGGGTCTAATTCCTTTAATATTTCTTCCTTTGTAAGGGGGATTCTCTCGTCCTCCGCTATGCGGTCGATAAGGTTGTTGGCTTCGCCTCTTAGCTTAACTCCCGCCGCCGCTTCGTGGGAATAAACCCTTATAATTTCGTGCAGCTCCTGACGGTCTCCGCCCCGCTTTACCGATTCCATCATGATATTTTCGGTCGCCATAAAGGGGAGCTTTTCCATAACTCTTCTTTTGATTACGTTTTCGTAAACTACAAGACCTGAGGTGACATTTATATATATGTTGAGTATCGCGTCCACCGCTAAAAAGGCTTCGGCTACTGAGATACGCTTGTTCGCGCTGTCGTCGAGGGTACGCTCAAACCATTGCGTGCCCGCCGTCATTGCGGGGTTCACCGAATCGGCTATTACATATCGCGCAAGGGAGGAAATACGCTCACAGCGCATAGGATTGCGCTTATAGGGCATTGCGGAGGAGCCAATCTGGCTCTTTTCAAAGGGTTCCTCCATTTCCTCAAAGGACTGCAAAAGCCGCATATCGTTGGAGAATTTGTAAGCGCTCTGCGCAAAGCCCGAAAGCACCGAAAGGAAGTAGGAATCGACCTTTCTTGAATAGGTCTGACCCGAAACGGGAACGCAGGAATCAAAACCCATTTCCTTTGCGATAAGCTCTTCAAGCTTTTTGACCTTTTCCTCGTCGCCGCTAAACAGCTCCATAAAGCTTGCCTGTGTGCCCGTAGTACCCTTAGAGCCTAAAAGCTTAAGACGGGAGAGCTGATAATCAAGGTTGTCAATGTCCTGCGAAAGCTCATACATCCAAAGGGTGGCGCGCTTGCCGACGGTGGTCAGCTGTGCGGGCTGTAAATGGGTGTAGGCAAGGCAGGGGAGAGACTTATATTTAAGGGCAAACTCAGAAAGGTTCTTAAGCACCTGCGCCGCCTTTTTCTGAATAATAGCGGAGGCTTCCCTTAAAATAATAACGTCGGTATTGTCGCCTACATAACAGCTTGTCGCCCCTAAATGAATGATAGGCTCTGCCTTAGGACAAAGCTTACCGAAAGCGTAAACGTGGGACATAACGTCGTGCCTTACCTGCTTTTCGCGCTCCTCGGCGACCTCGTAGTTAATATCGTCCTTGTGCGCCTCCATTTCGGCAATCTGCTCGTCGGTAATGTCAAGCCCTAACTGCTTTTCGGCTCTTGCAAGGGCAATCCAAAGCCGTCTCCAGGTGCGGAACTTGAAGTTTTCCGAAAAAATGTGCTGCATTTCATTAGAAGCATAGCGGGTGGAAAAGGGCGAAATATAAATATCCTTGTTATCGGGCATTGTAAAAAACTCCTTACTTGTTTTTGTTTATGAGCCTTTGCTCAAACTCGCCTGTGGTAAGGTCGGTATAGCGAACGTAAAGGGAAATTTTATTGTCCGCGTTAAGATTATTCCAAAGGGTTTCGGTAAATTCGTCAATGCTGTCGGGGATTTTTACGCGTTCAGGCTCGCCCTGAAATGTCGGAATCGGGTTGCCGTCACAGACATAGGTGTGAATAAAATGACCCAGTCCCGCCTTGCTCGGATATGAAATAGCTAAGAGAAGCCCACATTGCCTGTTTTG
>JBJEOE010000063.1:0-1927 GCA_051880555.1 Acutalibacteraceae bacterium | reverse complement strand
CATTTTCCTCACTCCTGACAATCACATTATAGTCACACAAAAGCCCTTTTCCACCGACAAAAAAAGACCTATGTGCGAAATTCACACATAAGTCCTTAACTGTTGCATTTTCAGACATCTTTATCGGTTTGTCTGTTTTTTAAAAAGCAATGGCGGATATTACCGTCCAAAAGCACGCCTAAACGTTCTATGTATTCCCGAGGATTGCCCCGCATACCGTCTCCCAGCCAATCAAGCACAAGCCCCGTAAGCGCGTGGGCGTAAAAACTCGCGATAAGCTCAACATCCTCCCCGTCCACCGATAAATCGTCGGTTTCCCGCTTTGCGAAGGCGAGAATATTATTATAGGAAACGCGGTTTAAATAGTTTTCCACCTGTTCGCGGCTTATTGATTTATATAAATGATAAACCCCCTGTTTATTCTTATATACAAAATCTATCGCCTTGTAAAACGCCTCCTGCCAGCTCTGATAGTCCTCCTCGTTGCCTACGACCTTTTCGGCTTCAATCTGAAACAGCTCGTCAATAAGGGCGTAAATATCCTCAAAATAGTAATAAAAGGTGTTGCGGTTGACCCCGCAACGTGTAACAATGTCCTTAACCGTGATTTTACTTAACGGCCGCTCGGATATAAGCTCCACAAACGCGTCGATAATCGCCTTTTTCGTAAACTGTGACATAAAACACCTCTGTTGAAAAAAATATCACATTATAAATATAGCATTTATCGGTTGATTTTTCAAGGTCAAACGGAATAAAACTTAAAAAGACAAAAAAATGGGGTTGTCTTAACTCGACAGCCCCATTTTTATTATTCGATTTCCAAATGTTTTGATTCGGGAAGAGCTTCGGTCTTCTTAGGCATTGTTAGCTTCAGAACGCCGTTTTCGTATTTCGCCTTGATTTCGTCCGCCTTTACGCCTGACAAATCAAAGTCACGGCTGTATGAGCCATAGGAGCGCTCACAGCGTACATATTTGCCCTTTTTGTCCTTCTCCTCGTGTTCCGAATGTCTTTCGGCACGGACGGTCAAGGTATCGCCGTTTATGTCAAGGTGAATGTCCTTTTTATCAAAGCCCGGCAGGTCTGCTTCTAACTCGTAGCGGTCGCCCTCGTCCTTGACATCTGTCTTAAAGGCGTCCATACCGCCGTCGAAAAAGCCGAACGGTGAGCCGAAAAAGCTTTTTTCAAATTCTTCCATTTCACGGAACGGATTGTAAATCGAATTATTTTTTCTTGAATAAGGTCTCATTTCAAACATAAAAAAGTCTCCTAATATATTATTAATATTTTTGGTCTTGATTTTCTTCAGCCGACCGAAGGCTGAACTAAACCTCTATAACACATTGGTATCATCTCCGAATTATTCGCTCAGTATGTATTTGTTTTACCGAGCTCTTATTTCTTTTTACATCTATTATTATATGCCGAACACTTGATTTTTCAATAATCCCGAAGTATAATTAAAGCAATATCGATTGTGCTTTCGGCACAAAAGGGGTGCTTTATGTTTAAGGACGAGGTATTAAATTCATTTTTACAGAACAATTCGCTTTCCGCGCTGACAGAGGCGGTGAGTATGCTTATGGGCTGTCCCGTAATAATAGTGGACGAAGCCTTTCACATTGCCGCGAGTTTTGCGGCAAACGGAAGCGATTATGAAGAGTACAGGACGGCAATAAGCCACAGCGAGCTATCCTTTGCGGCGTCGGCGGCGATAAGCGAAAGGGCGGAAACGGCGGAGAACGGAGCCTTTTCCTTTGGGATAAACAATAAAAATTACCGCGTCCTGATTCTCGGAAGCGGCAAGGTAATGATAGGGTATATGATTTGTATCTTCAATCTGTCGGATTCGCCTGTTTGCACGGACGAGGAGCTTATGTTTGCGGCGGCGCTTATCTCGAAACAGCTCTGTCTTGAACGGCGG
>JBJEOE010000062.1:0-10018 GCA_051880555.1 Acutalibacteraceae bacterium | reverse complement strand
CTATTGGAAAGCATTTAGACACAAATACTGTGTTATGGTGCAAAACCCTTTCTCGATGTTTGTTTTGTGGTAATTACATTATACCGTTTTTGAAAGGATTTTGCACTGCTTTTATACCTGAAATTTCATAGACAGTTTCCCAAATCACCCATACCATATATTTGATGATGAAGACATGACGTAATTGACCGCCAGCATTCAGGCTAACGGCCTGCTTAATCCCATAATTGTGCGCAGCAAAGCTGATGGTCGGTATGAATTGATTTCCGGCCACCGCAGAAAAAGGGCATATGAAATTTTAAAAATTAAAAAAATTCGCGCTATTATAGTTGATGTAAGTGATGGTGAAGCAATCATCATAATGGTAGATAGTAACTGTCAACGTTCAAAAATACTGCCAAGCGAAAAGGCTTTCTCATATAAAATGAAATTGGAAGCTATTAAAAGGCAGGGAAAGCGCAATGATTTAACTTGTGCTCAACTCAAGCACAAGTCGAAAAAGTCCAGGGAAATTGTTAGTGAGCAAATCGGAGAAAGTGCTGCACAAGTTGCACGATATATCCGATTAACTGAACTTATTCCTGAACTACTTGATTTTGTAGATAAAGGCAGGATGAAAATGCAGCCTGCCGTGGAACTCTCTTATTTGGACGAAGAAAGCCAAAGAGACTTGGTTGATATTATAGACGGAACAGAAGTATTCCCGTCTTTTTCACAAACCGTTAGAATGAGAAAAGCATTCAAAGACGGTAAACTTACATATGAACTTGTGGAAAAGATTATGGCTGAGGATAAAGCAAATCAAAAGCCGAAGTATCGCTTTTCGGTCGAAAGGCTTGGTAAATATATGCCTGCCGATTTAAACGATAAACAGGCAGAGGAATATGTCTTAAACGCACTTTCTTATTATATAACCAACCTATGAAAAGCATAAACAAACAAAAAACAAATCACGCAAACGCGTAGTTGAGGTTCTTCTTTTTACGTTTTTTCTCTCGCGCTTTAAATTCCTTATTGATATTCACATCACCCGAGCGCCATTATTTTTTATATTTTTCTAAATTCAAACTAAAGCCTTGTAACTTTTTTTAAAATGTGATATTATAGGTATATTAATTCTAAAGGCGGAATGGTTATGTGCAATGAAAACGAAGCAACGGCAAAAAAAAGAGTATTAAGCTGTATTCAGCCCAGCGGGCTTTTGACCCTCGGAAATTATCTCGGCGCGCTTAAAAACTGGGCGGCTATGCAGGAGGAATTTGACTGCACCTTCGCGGTTGCCGACCTTCACGCAATAACCGTAAGGCAGGAGCCCGCAAAGCTTCGCAGTCAGATTTATTCGACCTTTGCGATTCTTTTGGCTCTCGGTATCGATCCCGAAAAAAATACTGTATTTATCCAGTCGCAGGTGCCCGAGCATACGGCGCTTTCGTGGCTATTGTCCTGCTATACCCAGTTCGGCGAAATGTCACGTATGACCCAGTTCAAGGATAAAAGTCAAAAGCACCCCGATAATATCAACGTCGGCCTTTTCTCCTATCCCGTACTTATGGCGGCGGATATTCTGCTTTATCAGTCCGATTTAGTACCCGTCGGTGCCGACCAAAAACAGCACCTTGAAATCGCACGTGATATTGCAATTCGCTTTAACAATATTTACGGCGATGTCTTCACCGTGCCCGACGCCTACATTCCAAAGGCGGGCGCAAGGGTTAAGTCGCTTCAGGACCCCGCTAAAAAAATGTCGAAATCCGACGATAATGCAAACGCCTGGGTCGCCATTCTTGACAGCAAGGACGATATTATAAGGAAATTCAAGCGCGCGGTTACAGATTCGGACAACGAGATAAGAATGTCGGAGGATAAGCCCGGAATTTCAAATCTAATTACGATTTATTCTGCCGTTACGGGTAAAACTACCGAAGAGGTAGAAAAGGAGTTCAGCGGCAAGGGCTACGGCGAGTTCAAGCTCGCGGTGGGCGAGGCGGTCGCCGATACTTTAGCGCCCATAAAGCAGAAGCACGATGAAATCATTAAGGACAAGAAAATGCTTGAACAGCTTTACAGGCAGGGCGCCGAAAAGGCGGAGCACGTCGCTCGCAAGACCTATTTCAAGGCTATGAAAAAGGTCGGCTTTGTGCTATGAGCTTTCCGCTTGCGGGTAACGAAAGAATAAAAGCTGCGGTCTTGGCGGCGGTTGCGGAAGACAGAATCCCCCACGCGATTTTAATTGAGGGCGATAAAGGCACAGGCAGGCACACTCTTTCACGCTTTTTAAGCGAGGCGGCGGTTTGCGGCGGCGAAAACCCGCCGTGCGGAGCCTGCCGCGGCTGTCACTTAGCGCAAACGGGCGCTCACCCCGATATATCGGTCACGGCTACGGAGGATGGCAAGAAAAGTATTACCGTGGCTCAAATCAGAGCCTTACGCTCCGAAGCCTATATAAAGCCCCATATGGCTCGGCGGCGGGTATTTATAATTGACAAAGCGGACAGTATGAACGAGCAGGCGCAAAACGCGCTCTTAAAGGTGCTTGAGGAGCCGCCGGGCGATATAATTTTTATTCTTATAGCCGAGTCTGCGGCGGCGCTCTTAGACACAATTATTTCAAGATGCACCCTGCTCTCCCTTGTTCCGCCCGAAATGCCCGAGGCGGTGGATTATCTAAAGAACAACTCCGACTATACCGACGGGCAGATAAAGTCCGCGCTTGAAAGCACGGGCGGCAATATCGGCGCGGCGCTTGAAATTTTAGGCGGTGGCGGAACCGCGGCGCAGACGGCGGCAAAGCGGTTTGCCGAGCTACTTATTTCGGGTGACGAGGCGGAGATGCTTAAAATTACCGCGCAGTTTGAGAAAAGCCGCGTCTTGGCGGACGAGTTTTTCAAGGAGCTTAAGCTCGCTACTGCGGCGGAAATAAAAAAAAGGCTTCACAGCGCCTCTTCCGCAAAGGCGCTCGCGCGTTTTTACAATCGGCTTTCGGAGTACGAAAACGCGCTTCAAACTAATGTTAATTTATGTCTGCTGTTTTGCGCCCTTGTGTGCAGTGCGGCGGAAATAAGTCATAACTGATATTTTCGGAGGAACGTATGACAGAGGTAATATCTGTAAAATTTAAGGACGGCGGCAGGGCGTATTATTTCGACCCCTGCGGCATTAAGGTAAAGATCGGCGACAGCGTTATCGTCGAAACCCAAAACGGAACCGAGTTCGGAACGGTCAGCGCGGAAAACCGCGAGGTCGAGGACGATATGATTGTAAAGCCCTTGCGTAAAACGCTGAGGCTCGCTACCGACCGTGATTTTAAAAGGCTTGACGAAAACAGAAAAAAGGAAGCTGAGGCTTTTAAAATATGCGAGGAAAGAATAGTCTCGCACAAGCTTGATATGAAGCTTGTCAGCGTGGAATACTCCTTTGACTCGAATAAAATCGTCTTTTTCTTTACTTCGGACGGCAGGGTTGATTTCCGCGAGCTTGTAAAGGATTTAGCGTCCCGCTTCCATACGCGGATTGAGCTCAGGCAGATAGGCGTAAGGGACGAGGCTAAGCTGCTCGGCGGCTTGGGAATCTGCGGTCAGCCCTACTGCTGTAAGCGGTTTTTAAGCGACTTCCAGCCTGTTTCGATAAAAATGGCAAAGGAGCAGGGCTTGTCGCTTAACCCGACTAAAATTTCGGGCAGCTGCGGCAGACTTATGTGCTGTCTTAATTACGAGCAGGACGCCTATGAATATCTCAATTCCTTTACCCCTAATGTCGGCGCGACCGTTAAGACCGCCGAGGGGCTTGCAACCGTTACCGATGTCAATCTTATAACGGGCAACCTTTTTGTAAAGCTTATCGACAGCGACACGATTCCCTTCAAGGTTCACAGAGACGACGTAAAGCTTGTTTCCCGCACGAAAAAGCGCCATAAAGACGGCAAAAATGACGACGAACAGTGATTTTGGTCTAAATTAAGAAAAATATGACGGTAAAGGAATAATATTTTTCTTGCTTTTTGCCTTAAAACTTGTTACAATATATAAAGCAATTAAGCTTGGAGGTGTTTTTGATGGCTTACAAAATTTCCGATGCTTGCATCAGCTGTGGAGCTTGCGCTGCCGGTTGTCCCTGTGATGCAATCTCCGAAGGAGCGGAGCATTTCGAGATCGATGCTGAAAAGTGCTGCAGCTGCGGAGCTTGCGCCGCCGGTTGCCCGGTAGAGGCTATTTCCGAGGATTAATTTCAGAATAAAACGTCAATGTATATTAAATACATAACGCTTTAAAGGGGAATGAACGCCTGCGCAGCCATCAGCTGTTCGGGCGTTCATTTTTCGACAGTATTTACTTGAAAGTATATTTAATGTATGGTATAATCTAATTCCCGAAGGGAGGTATGCCGCGTGGAAAACACTAAAACGATTACAACCAATAAAAAGGCGTTTCACGAATATTTTGTGCTTGAAAGCTTTGAATGCGGCATTGAGCTCTCGGGAACCGAGATCAAGTCGATACGTCAGGGCGGCGCGAATTTAAAGGACGCGTGGTGCTCGGTCGATAACGGCGAAATGATTATTAAGCAGCTGCACATAAGCCCCTATGAGCACGGGAATATTTTTAACAAGAACCCGACAAGGAACAGGCGGCTGCTCTTGCACAAGCGGGAGATTATGCGCCTTTTCGGTGCGGTAAAGCAAGAGGGCTTAGCCCTTATTCCCCTTTCGCTGTACTTTAAGGGTTCGCTTGTAAAGGTGCAGTTAGGGCTCTGCAAGGGTAAAAAGCTGCACGACAAGCGCGAGACCGCCGCAAAACGCGACGCGGCGCGGGCTATCGACAGGGCTTTAAAAGAACAAAACAGATAACTTATCAACCCTACCTCTTCACTTTTCACTCTTACTTATTACTTTAAATATGGGGATGTAAAGGTTTCGACAGGGATTTTGAAGTATCGGAAGCGAGCAGCGGTGCGGAACCGCTATAAAATCCGTAAACAAAATTAACTAACAACAATAAAGTTGCTTTAGCAGCCTAATTTAGGCTGCTCATCCGACCCGAAAGTACCGCGGTTCGGCAAGGGTGTCATTTTAGCGGTGAACGTGAACGAGAGCCCGCTCCCGCTCTCGTCAGGACTTTGGAGCTACTAAGCGCGGAAGTCTGACATTTGACGTCCGCGTAAGGGAATGTAAACAAATGTCTGCGCTCGGAGACGCCGATACGGATAAGTTTTTGGACAGGAGTTCGACTCTCCTCATCTCCACCAGTGGCAGGCTGCCACACCCAATCCGTCCAAGTTTGTGTAACGCTAAAACTTGTACCACGCGACGGAAGTTCGGGTGCTGTGCGGTATGCTCCACCAATCGAGTGGCTCGACACCCAATCCGTCCTAAAGTCTTATGCTAATCTTAAATTAGCGGCTCGACCGAAAGGTTCGGATTTAAGGGATGAAGCTCCACCACACCGAGTGCCTCGGTACGCAGACGCGTATCGGGGCTTCTTCTTTTATAAGGAACTATTTCTCGCGTTTAAGCGGTATCTTTTTTGCTGCATATTTACAACCGAGCGCCTCGATTAGCAAACGCTTAGTGGGGGCGCTTGGTTTTTCTATAATTGGAAACCTCTAACTCTTTTATAAGGTATAACGGGAGGCAAAAAGCCGAAAATAAGAATAGATTTAACCTCAATTTAACAATACCTCGATTACAGACTTAACAATATGCGACTATAATATGTCCATACAAGAAAAAAGGAGTTAAAGAAAATGAAAAAATTATTAAGCTTAATTTTGGCGGCGGGTATGCTTACCGCGGCGCTTACGGGCTGTGGCGGAAAAGCCGCAAACGACAGCATTTCGGTACTCACCCGTGAGGAGGGCTCGGGTACAAGAGGCGCGTTTATCGAGCTGTTCGGCATTGAACAGAAGGATGCGGACGGCAAAAAGGTTGATAAAACAATTACAAGCGCCGAAAGCACAAACTCCACCTCGGTTATGCTTACCACGGTTGAGGGCAACAAGGCGGCTATCGGTTATGTTTCCTTAGGCTCGCTTGACGAGACAAAGGTTAAAGCGCTTAAGGTTGACGGCAATAAAGCCTCGGCAGAAAACGTAAAGAGCGGCGACTATAAGATAGCCCGTCCTTTTAATGTGGCGACAAAGGGTGACCCGACAGGCGTTGCAAGCGACTTTCTAAATTTTATTTTAAGCGAGGACGGACAAAAGGTAGTCGAGGATAACGGATATATAAGTCAGGGCAACAACGGAAAATACACCGCCTCTAATCAGTCGGGCAAAATCACGGTAGGCGGCTCCTCCTCGGTAACGCCTGTTATGGAAAAGCTTAAAGAGGCTTATGTGAAATTAAATCCCAACGTTACGGTTGACGTTCAACAGCAGGACTCCACCACGGGTATGACCGGAACAATAGACGGCGTTTACGATATAGGAATGGCGTCCCGTGAGCTTAAGGACAGCGAAAAGGAAGCGGGACTTGTACCTACCGTAATCGCAATGGACGGAATAGCCGTTATTGTGAATAAGGACAACACCCTCGACAATATCACAAGCGAGCAGATTTTAAAAATCTACACAGGCGAAATCACCCTCTGGAGCGAGGTTAAATAACGACAATAATTTTGCGGGGCGATGTGGGCATCGCCCCCTGCGCAATTCTTATTTTTATTTGTAGGGGACGATGCCCACATCGTCCCGTCTAACATCTAAAACAGGAGAATGTTATGAATCCCACACTCCAAAAAATAAAAGAAGTATCAATGCATATAGTTTTCATACTCTGCGCCTGCGTTTCAATCGTAGCGGTTCTGCTTATATGCCTGTTTCTCTTTGCGAACGGTCTGCCCACCATCGGGAAAATAGGGGTCGGCGAATTTTTATTAGGCAGGGTCTGGAAGCCGCTTGAAGATAAATTCGGAATACTGCCAATGATAGTCGGCAGTATTTACGTTACGGCGGGGGCTATAATAATCGGCGTGCCGATAGGGGTTTTATCCGCCGTGTTTTTGGCAAAATTCTGCCCGAAGCCCCTATATAAAGTACTTAAGCCCGCGGTGGATTTGCTTGCGGGCATACCCTCTATCGTATACGGCTTTTTCGGGTTGGTAGTAATAGTACCGATTATGCAAAATACATTCGGCGGCTCGGGCAAAAGCGTGCTTACCGCCTCGATTATGCTTGGCATTATGATACTTCCGACAATTATAAGCGTTTCGGAATCGGCAATACGTGCGGTTCCTGAAAGCTACTACGAGGGGGCGCTGGCTTTAGGCGCCACCCATGAGCGGAGCATCTACCGCACGGTACTCCCCGCCGCGAAATCGGGAATTACCGCGGGCGTTATTTTAGGCATTGGCAGAGCGATAGGCGAGGCTATGGCAGTAAATATGGTTGCGGGCAACCAGGCGCAGATACCTAACAGTATTTTCGCGGGAGTACGCACCCTTACCTCCAACATAGTCCTTGAAATGGGCTACGCTACCGACCTGCACCGAGAGGCTCTTATCGCCACGGCGGTGGTGCTTTTTGTCTTTATCCTTATAATAAATCTCCTTTTCTCCCTTGTTAAAAAGGATAAGAAAGAAAAAAAGAGGAGGAAGGCTAAATGAAAGAAAATACCGCGTATATAAATAAAGTGACCTTAAAGCAAAGACTTGCCGCCTACAAACGCCGCCCCACCTCCTTTATTATGTTTTTAATCACTTGGGCGGCGGCAATAATCACCGTGGCGGTGGTTGTGATTTTGGTCGCGTATATACTTATTAGGGGAATACCTAATCTTAAGCCCTCCCTTTTCGCTTTGGAGTACAACAGCGAAAACGTTTCGATGCTCCCCGCGATCATCAATACGGTTACAATGACCGTTTTTTCGCTTGTGCTCGCCGTTCCGATAGGCGTTTTTTCGGCGGTTTATCTTACAGAGTACGCAAAGCGCGGCAATCCGCTTGTAAAGGTGGTTCGGGTCACTACCGAGACCCTTGCGGGAATACCTTCGATTGTTTACGGTCTGTTCGGATATCTCGTTTTTGTTATCGCCTGTCACTTCGGCAATTCTATGCTGTCGGGCGCCTTGACCCTTGCGATTATGATTTTGCCAACTGTAATGCGTACTACCGAGGAGGCGCTGTTATCCGTTCCCGATTCATTCAGAGAGGGAAGCTTTGGATTAGGCGCGGGCAGGCTCCGCACCGTATTTAAGGTAGTTTTGCCCTCCGCCGTCCCGGGTATTCTTTCGGGAATAATTTTAGCTATAGGAAGAATAGTCGGCGAAACCGCCGCCCTTATATACACCTCGGGTACTGTCGCGGGAATACCTAAGGATCTTATGCACAGCGGCCGCACCCTTTCAATCCATATGTACGCCCTTTTAAGCGAGGGTCTTTATATGGAGGAGGCTTATGCTACGGCGGTGGTGCTTCTCATACTGGTGCTTATAATAAATATGCTGTCGGGGGTTATAGCGAGAAGGCTGTCGTCTAAAAAGTAGGCAACTGTCGGACAGGCGGGGACGCCTGTGTCTCGGCTACCGCCTCGGTCGGTGCTGTTGCTTTGCAACGGTGTCCACAGGACACCCGCACCCTAAAAAGTCAATTAACCATCGTAGGGACGGGCATCCTTGACCGTCCGCCATTCAACATAAAAGCATTGTGAGGAAATAAAATGGAGAAAATAGCTGTAAAAAATCTTAATTTGTGGTATAATGATTTCAAGGCGCTCAAAAACATAAATCTTTCCCTGCCCGCCAATAAAATAAGCGCCTTTATAGGCCCCTCGGGTTGCGGAAAGTCCACCCTTTTAAAGTCGCTTAACCGTATGAACGATTTGGTTGAGGGCTGTAAAATAACGGGCGAGGTAACCCTTGACGGTGAAAGCGTTTACGGCGGTATAGACGTAAACACACTTCGCAAGCGGGTGGGAATGGTTTTTCAAAAGCCGAACCCCTTTCCTATGTCAATTTACGACAACATCGCCTTCGGTCCGCGCACCCACGGCATACGTCAGAAGCAAAGATTAGACGAAATAGTCGAGGAATCCCTTAAAAAAGCCGCCATCTGGGACGAAACCAAGGACATACTTAAAAAAAGCGCCCTTGCAATGTCGGGCGGTCAACAGCAGAGGCTTTGTATCGCGCGGGCTTTGGCGATTAAACCCGAGGTGCTTTTAATGGACGAGCCGACAAGCGCTTTAGACCCTATCTCTACCTCCAAAATAGAAGACCTTGCTTCGGAGCTTAAAAAGGATTACACCATAATTATGGTAACCCACAATATGCAGCAGGCGGTGCGAATATCCGATTACACGGCTTTTTTCCTCTTAGGGGAGGTAATTGAGTTCTCCGAGACCGAAAAAATGTTTTCAAACCCAAGGGATAAGCGCACAGAGGACTATATAACTGGGAGGTTCGGCTGATATGAGAAACAAATTTGACAGCCAGCTTGAAAAGCTTAATTTAGAGCTTATTACAATAGGCGCGCTTTGCGAGGACGCGATTTCGGCCTCGGTAAAGGCATTGCTTGACGGGGATGATTCGCTTTGCGAAAAGGTTTTTGTGACCGACGCGGAGATAGACCAAAAAGAACGCGACATAGAGGCTATTTGTATGAAGCTTCTGCTTCAGCAACAGCCGGTAGCGCGGGATTTAAGGGTTATTTCGTCCGCGCTTAAAATGATTTCGGATATGGAGCGGATAGGCGATCAAGCCTCCGACATTGCGGAAATCACGAAATTTATTAAAAACAGCAACGTCAGGAGCCGTGTGCATATCAAGGATATGGCGGCGGCGGCAATCAAGATGGGCGCGCCGTTTACGCTGAAGGACAAGGTCTTGACAATACGGCAGGGCTCGCAGCTTAAGGCCTGGGCCGCCAGCTCCACCGTGGCGCTGGACACCGGGAATTCCAGAATCCGATCCTCCAGACCGTATTCCCGGAAATAGCCTCTCACTTTTTCAATGGACATGCTCTCTCCTTACAGCGCCTTCAAAATGGCCTCGGCATATTCCGCGCCGGTGACGCCCTTCACATCCACC
>JBJEOE010000061.1:0-45267 GCA_051880555.1 Acutalibacteraceae bacterium | reverse complement strand
AAAGCAAGCCTTATACCTTATTTGAGGAGATAGCTTTGCTTTCCGCATATAAAAAGAACATCTTTGAAAATGCGGATAAGTCGGATATAAAGCGTCTGGCGGACGAGCTTCTTACCTATCTTCACAATAACTGTGCAAGCGTTGAGAACGCGGTCAACACCACGGGAGACATAACCGATGAAAACGAAAAGCGGCTTGCCGATTCTTTAATAAATTTTAAGGATTCTTGTTCAAATGGAGAACATCAGTGAATTAAAGCAGCATCTTCACGCTATAGAGCAAACAAGGCAGATTTCCAACGCTATGTATCTGCTTTCAACCTCGCGTATGAAGAAATCGATGCAAAATATCGATTATAACCTTGATTATATGCACAAGCTGCGGGCGACTATCAAGGACATTATATCAAAAACAAAGCATAATATGCTAACCGACCCCTTTATAGAGCTTACCGAGGGCGGAAAGGCGCTGTTTTTTGTCATCACCTCGGATAAGGGACTGTGCGGCGGCTATAATTCCGCGGTTTTTAACCTTGCTATGAAGAAGATGAGCGGCTATGATAATCCGGTTGTCTATTCCTACGGCTATAAGGGGACCGAGATGTTTTTAAATCACGGTATTACCCCCGACGACAGTATGTACGGTGCGTCACAGCGACCCTCGCTTTACTCCGCAAGGGCATTAGGCGAGCGTATTGTAGAGCTGTACGACGACTGCGCGGTGAGCGAGGTTTATATCGTTTATACCGAGTATGTCAATTCCGCGGTGCAAAGACCAGTCTGTAAGCGGGTGCTGCCCCTATTAAGGCGCGACTTTGACGATGTGGAATACGAAAACAAGTATTTGGCGGACGTTCTTTACGAGCCTGATTTGCAGACGGTATTTGACCGTATGGTTCCGCAGTATATTATCGGAATGATGTACGATATTATGATGCAGTCGGCGGCGAGCGAAAACGCCGCGCGTATGACCGCGATGCAGAACGCGACCAAAAACGCCGATGAGATGATTGCTGATTTAAGCCGCAAGATAAACGCCGCGCGCCAGCTTATGATAACAAACGAAATTACCGAAATTGCCGCCGCAACAAATATCAGGGGCGCTGTATAAAAGGAGAGTGAGTTTAAATGGAAAACGCTTTGTACGAGGGGAAAATCGTCAAGATTTCAGGCCCTGTAATAGACGTAAGGTTTGACGGCGGAAAGGTTCCGCCCATTAACTCGCTTATCACCGTCACGGATTATTCAAAGCACGCAGAGGTTGCGGCTCATTTAGGGGAGGGCCTTGTCCGCGCGATAGCCCTTGAAGCGACCGAGGGACTTCGCTGTAATCTTGCGGTGACCTCGGACGGTAAGGGTATAGTGGTTCCTGTCGGCGACGGCGTTATCGGCAGGGCGGTTGACGTTTTGGGCAGACCGATAGACGGTAAGGGCGAGATTAACGCCGAACGGCGTATTCCTATTCACAGGAGCGCCCCGAAATTAAACGAGCAAAAGCCCGCTACCGAACTGCTTGAAACGGGAATTAAGGTCATCGATTTGCTTGTACCCTATGCAAAGGGCGGTAAAATCGGACTTTTCGGCGGTGCTGGGGTAGGCAAAACCGTACTTATTATGGAGATGATTCATAACGTCGCGGTAAATCACGGCGGTTATTCTGTATTTACGGGCGTCGGTGAACGCAGCCGCGAGGGTAACGAGCTTATACACGATATGGAAAAAAGCGGCGTTATCGGAAAGTCGGTGCTTGCCTTCGGTCAGATGAACGAGCCGTCGGGCAGTCGTATGAGGGTTGCTATGACGGGGCTTACTATGGCGGAATATTTAAGGGACGAAAAGCATCAAGACGTGCTTTTGTTTATTGATAATATCTACCGCTTTGTTCAGGCGGGCAACGAGGTAAGCGCCCTTTTGGGCAGACTTCCGAGCGCGGTAGGCTATCAGCCGACATTAGCGCAGGAGTTAGGCTCTATTGAGGAGCGTATAGCCTCTACAAATAACGGATCGATAACCTCTGTTCAGGCGGTTTACGTTCCCGCCGACGACCTTACCGACCCCGCTCCCGCGACCATATTTACCCACCTTGACGCCACTACCGTTTTGTCGAGAAGTATAGCCGAGCAGGGTATATATCCCGCCGTTGACCCGCTTGAATCCTCAAGCCGCGTGCTTGAGCCCGAAATTGTGGGTAAAAAGCATTACGAAACTGCAAGGCGGGTTCAGGAGTGTCTGCAAAGGTATGACGACCTTAAGGACATTATCGCCATTTTAGGTATGGAGGAGCTTTCCGCTGAGGATAAGCAGACCGTTTACAGGGCGAGAAAGATTCAAAATTTCCTTTCACAGCCTATGAGCGTGGCACAGGCATACACGGGTGCCGAGGGTAAATTCGTACCGCTTGAGGAGACTATCGAGGGCTTCCGCCAGATAGTAGACGGCGAGGTTGACGACCTGCCCGAGCTTGCCTTTTCTATGGTTGGCAATATTCAAGAAGCTAAGGAAAAGGCTAAAACTCTTTAATTCGGGTGGCTGTTATGAACGGATTTTTACTTGAAATAATTACCCCTGAAAAGCACTTTTTTAAGGGAACGGTCGAGCAGATAACCTGTCAGACCGAGTCGGGCGAGCTTGGTGTCTTAAAGGGTCACCAAACTATGGTTGCCGCCCTTGAAATCGGGGAAATTAAGATTAAAACGGACGGCGATTGGAAAAGCGCTTTTATCTCCGAGGGCTTTATGGAGGTAAGGCGCGACGAGGTTGTAATTTTCTCCCAGTGCTGTGAGTGGCCCGAGGAGATTGACGGTTTAAGAGCCGAGGAATCCCGCCGCCGCGCCCTTGACCGAATTGAACACGCGCAAAATATTAAGGAGCACAGGCATAACGAAATATCCCTTGCAAGAGCTATGGCACGCTTAAAGGTTAAAAATAAGCGCAGATAAATAATCTTGCTGATTCGTCAAGGAAATTTTTATTTATGAATTGTGAAAAAAACCGCCCTTGCCAAGAGCGGTTTTTTTATGTGTCGGTTCTCAATGGTGCTTTATCTCGGATAAATCCTTATGTTGACTGCAAAATTCATTTATTATAGTATATAAATTGATAGCTTTCTAAAATCTTAAAATATTTAACCAGTCTTTCATATAACGGGTTCGCTTTATCCCCGAAACGGCTTTCGACAGCTTCTCCTATTTCCTCAACGGTCTTTTCGCCGTCTAAAAGAGGCCAGATAAAGCTTCCCATTTCATCAAGATGCACAAAGGTGATTCGCGGTTTTTTCAAAATTATTTGAAAAAGCGTATTCCATACCCCTTTATTTTCAATTTCCAGCGTTACCTGTTCATTATCGATCGACCACGAAAATTTTTCATTTCGCAAGGGCTTTAATTCCAGAAAATTATCCGTCTGTGTGTTTTTCATACCTTATTTTCTCTTTTTCCACAGTGAGAACTTTAAGAGGGTTAGGATTATGATGCCGAATAATACCAGTCCTCCTATATTGGAGACAACTGCGGGTATCGCTGTTTTTGAAGAAATGTCAATTGCATTGCTTACCCCGAACACAGCCAAAAGCGCTAACAGGATTCCGACCAAGCCTTCACCGGCTATCATACCCGAACAGAAAAGAATACCGTCGTTCACAATCGCTTCCTTTTCTTTCTTATCGCGTTTAAGCTTATCCAAAGCCAGACGAACAAGACCGCCGACCATAATGCAGGCGTTCAGCTGTACGGGGAGATAAACGCCGATTGCAAAGGGGAGAACCGGTATGCCGATTATTTCAACAAGCACCGCAATAAAAGCGCCGATAAAGACAAGTGCCCACGGAAGATTTCCCTGCATAACGCCTTCGGTAATAAGCTTCATTAAGGTTGCCTGAGGCGCCGCTAACTCGTCTGTTCCAAATCCCCACGCGCTGTCTAAGAGATAGAGCGTTCCGCCGATTGCCAACGCCGCCGCAATAACGCCGATTACCTCGCCAATCTGCTGTTTCTTAGGTGTGGCGCCTAAAAGAAATCCTGTTTTCAAATCCTGTGAAGTATCGCCTGCAATCGCCGAAACAATACAAATTATCGAACCGATAGCAATCGCACTGCACATACCCGAAATACCGCTTGCTCCGGTAACCTTCAAGATAAGCGTAGCAATTAAAAGGGTGGCGATCGCCATACCCGAAACGGGGTTATTACTGCTGCCGACCAGTCCCACCATACGGGAGGACACGGTGGCAAAAAAGAAACCGAATACAACGATAATGACCGCGCCGAGAAGACTTACGGGAATCGCGGGAATAAGCCAAACAAGCAGAGTAAGAACTGCAATCGCCCCAAAGACGAATTTTATCGAGAGGTCTTTTGATGTGCGGTCTTCGGTATTGACTTTTGAGCCCGCCATACCTTTTACCGCGCCGCCGAAGGTTTTAATAATAAGGGGCAAGGATTTAATAAGGCTTATAATGCCGCCCGCGGCAAGCGCGCCCGCGCCGATATAACGTATATATGTACCCCAGATTGCACCTGCTCCGCCTTCTGCGAAAATTTCTCCAATCGGCTGTGTTCCTGGGTAAAGGGTCATATCCGCACCGAAAAGTACTATAAGCGGTATTATAACAAGCCAGCTTAGTATGCCGCCTGCGAACATATACGATGAAATTCTTGCGCCGCAAATATAGCCCACGCTCATAACGGCGGGATAAATCTGTGTGCCGATCTGTCCCGCAAAGCCCTTAACGCTTACAGAGATTTCTCCCGCAACCAGCTTTAAACCGTCGATAATAAACTTAAATAACGCCGCAAAGCCCATTCCCGCAAAGACGGTGGAGGCTTTCGCGCCGCCCTCTTCTCCTGCAAGAAGCACCTCAGAGCAGGCGGTTCCTTCGGGATAGGGAAGTACGCCGTGCTCCTTTACAATAAGCGCATTACGCAGCGGCACCATAAAAAATATGCCGAGCAAACCGCCGATCAGAGCAATCGCGGTAATCTCTAATAATCCCGGCTTTTCCATTTTGCCCTCTGCCGCCCACAAAAACAGAGCAGGTAGGGTAAAGATGGCACCCGCCGCCAATGATTCGCCCGCCGAACCGATGGTTTGCACCATATTGCTTTCCAAAATTGAATTTTTGCGCATAAGGACGCGGATTACTCCCATGGCAATAACCGCCGCGGGGATAGACGCCGAAACGGTCATACCTACCCTCAGTCCCAGATAAGCGTTTGCCGCACCGAATACAACGGCTAACAGCACACCCATAATGATAGAGGTTACTGTTATTTCGGGGGTGATTTTTTCCGCCGGAACGTACGGCTTAAACTCTTTGTTTTCCATAGCTTTTAATTTTCTCTCCTATTATTTATTTGCCTTTTCAAGCATTTCGCAGAGCAACTCAAAAATTTCCGTAGCGGAAGAAATGCTCAGCTTTTCATTGACCGTATGAACATCAAACATATCGGGACCTATTGAAATACAGTCCAAACCCTCGATTTTTTGGGCGAAAACCGCACATTCAAGACCTGCGTGAATCGCCGCGATTTTAGGCTTATGTCCGAACCTTTCGCAAAAAGCGTCCACATATAATTCCTGCATCGGGGAATTTTTTGTAAACTCCCATGGCTCATATCTACAGGAAATTTCGGAATCGCAACCGTTATATGAAGCAAAGGCTGTGAGCCTGTCTTCCAAAAAATCGAGCGCCGACGCTTTGTTGCTCCGCAGAGCGTATTGCAAAACAATTCCGTTTTTCTGCGTCGTCAAAATACCGAGGTTTAACGATGTTTCAACCAAACCGTTTATTTGAGCGCTCATATCAATTACACCGTTCGGCGTTGATAACAGTAGGTAGAGCAGCTTGTCCCGCGCCGCAGTTTCAAAAACTTCAAAATCTCCTGTTTCTTCCGACGTTAAACGAATAGAGCAGTTTTCCTCCCGGTCGCTGATTTCATTCTTTACAACAGAAATATATTTTTCCATTATATTTATAAAGCTTTCCGCATTTTCCGCCACAAGCTCCGCCTTACAGGAAAAGGGAATGGCGTTTCCTTTTGAGCCGCCGTTAAGCTTAATGATATGATAGTCTGCCGTTTTTTTAGCGAAATTCAAAATTCTTCCCGCCAAAACATCCGCGTTTATGCGGTATTTATCTATGTCGACACCCGAATGTCCGCCCTTTAAATCAGTAATCTCTAAGGATATTTTCGTGCCGTGTACAACTGTTTTGTCGATCGGTAAAAAAAGCTTGAAATCACTTCCTCCCGCACAGGATACGGTTAAAATACCTGCCTCTTCCGAATCGAGGTTAATCATTTTTTTGCCCTTTAAAAGGGAACAGTCCAGCTCCTTTGCACCGATCATTCCGATTTCCTCGTCGGTTGTAAAAACCGCCTCAATCGGGGGGTGCGACAAATCCCGACTTGCAAGAACCGCCATAATCATCGATACGGCAATGCCGTTATCTGCACCTAAGGTTGTGCCTCTTGCTTTTATAAAATCGCCGTCTCTATAGGTCTCAATACCATCGGTTTTAAAGTTGATAGTCACGTCTTCCTTTTTCTGGCACACCATATCAAGATGTCCCTGTAAAATAATCGGATCGGCATTTTCATAACCCTTTGTGCCCGGTTTATAAATTACAACATTTTTTGCTTTGTCGCAAATTGCCTGTAAATCATTTTCTTTTGCAAATCTAATGCAATAATCACTAATCGGTTCCATATTGCCTGATCCATGCGGGATTGCACATATTTTTTCAAAGTACCTAAATACTGACTCGGATTCCTTCTTGAATACTTTTTTCATCATTTACCTCTTGAACTTATTTGTTAATATATTACGAGAACCGTATATCTTGCTTTTAAAACATTATACCATTTTGTACTGTAAAAATCAATTCATATTTAAATGAAAAAATCACGGTAATTCTTAGTGAATTATGAAAAATGAAGAATAGAAAGTTGTATAATAAAAACGGACTGTTCAAGGAGTGAAAATAATGGTAAAATATTTTCAGGAGAGTGAACAGAATTAAAAAGAAAGCGAATTATACAAAAAACTGTGAACGCAAGCACGGGCAAAGAGCGAAAATCCTTTGCCCGTGGACGTTATTTATTTACTAAATTGGTTATAAAAATAGATAATCCGAACGCGTCACCGTTGAAGACAATGTTCGGATTATTTGGCTTTGGAAAGATGCAAAAAAAAGATGCCGCTTACGGTCGAGCCGCAAGAGTAAAAAATACCGCCGAACCCAAGGACGAATTGGGTCCAGCGGCACGCTGGCTGGGGTGGCAGGATTCGAACCTACGCATGCAGCAGTCAAAGTGCTGTGTCTTACCGCTTGACGACACCCCAAGGTGTATTAAATTATTGAAAAAGCGACTTGACTTAACAAGCCGCTTTTTATGGGGTGGAAGATGGGACTCGAACCCACGGTCTCCAGTGCCACAAACTGGCGCTTTAACCAACTAAGCTACATCCACCATAGCGCAGAGTCTATTATACCATATAACTTGATTTTGTCAATAAAAACTTTTTAAAAAAATAAAAAAAGTCGGAAAACGGACGGAAAATACTACCCGACAGCTGTTTTCTTCGCTTTAAAGCGAAAAATCCTCCGGATTATAGCCGTCCGCTATTTTAATGCGCTCGGGCACACGCTTTAATGGGTCGTATTTATATTTGCGGCAGTAATCGCTGCCTAAGGTAACGCCCCGCTTTTCGCAGAGTATTTCGCCATTAAAAAGGGAAGCTTTTCCGAATACGCAGTATTTGCAGGAATGTGGAAGATCTTTATTAAACATTGAGGACATTGTAATCACCAAAATTATTATACTATATCCTTAAGAATATTTCCAGTCCTTTTTTCGGAGAAAAGGGAAATTAAAAGAATTATCACCATTGACGCCATTGAAAGGGTTAGCGCAACGCCTCCGTAAGCGGGTGAATATCTGATTTGGGCGGAAGCAAATACGGCTATGCCGAATATTTTAAGTAAAAGCGCGCAAAGCGCGGCAGAGATTAGCCCGTGAACAATCCGCGAAAGGGCAAATATTGCTAAATTTAGCTTAATAAGCCGCCCAACGCTTAAAATCTGACACCATATACTAATTCCCGCAAAGCCTAATAAAAAAGAGATTATTACAATATTTTTGGCTTTTGATACCCCGTTGGTGACCTCAAGCAGAGGTAAGATATATTTAAGCAGAGGAATTTTATCCGTGTAAAAGCCTATATATTCGGTTACGGTTGAGAAAAATACAACGTAGGCGCAGACCGAGAAAACCGCCGAGGCGGCTTCTGAAACCGAGGCTACAAAATTATCCGCCGCGCATAAGCTTTCTGCTTTAGCAAACGTTTTTCCTTTGTCGTCCTTAATAAAAAATCCGAAAAACACGCTTAGAACAAGCGAGGAAATTATGTGTGCGGCAAGCATTATGTAACCGACCGACTTTGAACCTATAATACCCTCGCCGACAGCTAAAACCACAAACGCGGGTCCCGCATTTACGCAGTAATTAAGCATAATTCCCGCATTTTCGGGTGAGAGTTTACCCGATTTCACGGCTTCATTTAATAGCTTTGCACCGACGGGATAACCGCCGATAAGGCTTAAAAGCATAATTGAAAAAAGCTCAGGAGAAATGTGAAATATCTTTTTGGTAAAGGGTGCGGCAAAGCCGAAAAGCTCAGCTCCGCCCGATTTCATTATAAAAAGCACGCAGGCGGTAAAGGGAAAAAGCGAGGGAATTATTACTCTGCCCGCCAGCAAAAGCCCCTCCGCCGCACCTTTGGTGCAAAGCTCGGGCTTAAGTATGAGAATAACTATAAACGCCGCCGAGCAGATAATTGCAAACGCATTTTGCGTGCCTTGTCTTTTCATTTTACTCACCTAAAATAGTATATGCTTTCGGGAATTATTATAATGATTATTTCATAAGATTGATTGCAGGGGAGTTGTATACTGTGTCTAAGAAATTTAAGTTTAAATCCGAAAAGCCAAAGGAAAAATGGCGTATTTTCAGCTGTTCAGATATAGGTGAAGAAGCGCGGCGGGTAGGCGGAGCGCATATAGAACTTTTCGGAAACAGAGAAATGACGGTAGAGGGCTGTATGGGCGTTTTTGAATACAGTGATACTTATTTGAAGCTTAAGCTGCCTAAAGGGGCGCTTATTCTATCGGGAAGCAGCTTTGATATAGCCGCATTTGAGGGGACGACAATAACCGTAAAGGGAAATATGTCCTCACTTGAGTTTTGTGTATAGGTGAAGTGCTATGCTTTGGCTTTACAGATTTATAATCGGTTACTTAGAGGTTGAATATTCGGGGGACGTAACAGAGATAATTCTGAATATCTGCGCGAAACAGGGCATATCCCTATGGGGCATAAAACGCAGGGATAAAAAAATACGCGGATTTATCACGGTAAGAGATTTTAAGACCTTGCCCCGCATTGCAAAAGGAAGCGGCATACGGGTTCATATTTTAAAAAAACGCGGTTTTCCCTTTATTGCAAGGCGGTATAAAAAGCGCTTAGGCATACCTGTAGGCGCGGCAATTTTCTTTTGCTTTTTAGAGGTTATGTCCTGTTTTATTTGGACGGTGGAGGTAAGCGGCAACAAGACCCTTCCCGAAAGAGATATTTTAGCCGCCTGTGAAAAAATAGGGGTGAAGGAGGGTGCTAAAAAAAGCTCGGTTAATCCGAAAACCGCAAAGCAGGAGTTGCTTTTGGAGCTTAGTAAGCTTGCGTGGGCGTCGGTTAATATAGAGGGCTGTAGGGTGACTGTTAATGTAAGCGAATCGGCGCAAAAAGCCGAGGAAAACGGAACTCCTACAAATCTTAAGGCGACGGCGGACGGCATTATTACTAAAATCAACATTACCTCGGGGAACTGCTTAGTAAAGCCGGGAGACACTGTGGCAAAGGGAGATTTGTTGGTTTCGGGCGTGATTGAACGCGCCGACAGCACCGGTTTTGTTCGTTCCGTTGGTAATATTACCGCCAAAACCGAAAGAGAGCTTACGGTAAGCGCATATTATAAACGTAATGTTAGCGAAAAAACGGGGAGGATTAAGCGAAAAAGCGTGCTTTCCTTTTTCGGAATTGATGTTCCGCTCTTTTTAGGGCACGAAAACGGTACCTTTAAGAGCCGAACAGAGATTAAAGAGGCTTCGCTTCTCGGGAAAAGTCTTCCCATAAGGCTATATACAAAATACTATGAAATGACCGTTCAAAAAGAGGTAATTCTCAGTAAAGATGAGCTTTTAAAGGAGCTTGAGGAGGAACTGACAAAGGCGGCGCAGGTAGAAAAAATCGCCGATTTTGAGGTTAAAAATCGTGAATTTGACGAAATAGAGGGGGGTATTCGCCTAAAAGCGATAATTTACGCCGAGGAAAACATAGCTGCCGAAGAAATTATGTTATTTAGTACTGGAAATTAGAAAAAAATGTGGTATAATATACTAAGAAGCAACAAAAACATTTAGGCTTAAGGAGCGTAAGGCTTGTTTGAACAGACGGTTGATATTGAGCGCATAGAGCAAATTGTAAATTTGTTCGGCAATTTTGATGAGAACATCAAGCGAATCGAGAAAAAATACAGGGTGGTAATTACCTCCCACGGCTCTCAGATTAAAATTAAGGGCGAGGTTACCGACGTGATGAACGCGGCGCGCACGGTTGAGGGTCTGCTTGCTATGATAAACAAGGGCGAGCAGATAACCGAGCAGAGCATTAACTATGTCGCCTCACTCGTTGAAGACGGGGAGGACGGTAAGATTAACGCCGTGATAGACGCAAACTGCGTTTGCATTACCTCAAAAGGGAAGCCCGTTAAGCCCAAAACTATCGGTCAAAGGCAGTATATTGACGCAATAAAGAAAAATACGATAACCATAGGCGTGGGACCTGCGGGTACCGGAAAAACCTATCTTGCCGTAGCAAGCGCCGTAAGCGCCTTCAGGGCGAAGGAGGTAAACCGCATTATCCTTACCCGCCCCGCGGTCGAGGCAGGCGAAAAATTAGGCTTTCTTCCGGGTGATTTACAGCAAAAGGTAGACCCGTATCTCCGTCCGCTTTACGACGCGCTTTTCGATATGCTGGGAGCGGAAAATTTTCAAAAATGTCAGGAGCGCGGGGATATTGAGGTGGCGCCGCTCGCCTATATGAGAGGCAGAACATTAGACGACAGCTTTATTATCCTCGACGAGGCGCAGAACACCACCACAGAGCAGATGAAGATGTTTTTAACCCGCTTGGGATTTAACTCAAAGGCGGTTGTCACGGGGGACATTACCCAGATTGACCTGCCCGACGGCAAACGCTCGGGACTTAAGGACGCGGTTAAGATTCTTAAAAATGTTGACGATATTGCAATTCATTACCTGACGGGGCGCGATGTTGTACGTCACCGTCTTGTTCAGGAAATAATAAAAGCTTATGAAAGAAGTGCTGAAAAGAAATGAGTGTAAAGGTTAATATTACGGACAGTCAGAAAAAAATCAAGATGCCCACGGGTACAAGACTGCTTATCAGAAAGGCGTGTACCGCAACCCTTAAGCTTGAGGGCTTTGAGGACTCCGCGGAGGTTAACGTAACCCTTGTTAACGATGAAATGATTAAGGAAATGAATTTAAAGTTCCGAAATATCGACGCTTCGACCGATGTTTTGTCCTTTCCTCTGGGCGAAAACGGGCAATACGACGCAAATCCCGAAACAGGGGCTAAGATGCTCGGCGATATTGTGATTTCGGTTGAACACGCGCTGTCGCAGGCAGATTTGTACGGTCACGGAATTGAGCGCGAGGTTGCTTTTTTGACGGTTCACTCAATGCTTCATCTTTTGGGCTATGACCATGAGCAGGGCGGACTTGAAAAAACCGTTATGCGCGAAAAGGAGGAGCAGGTGCTCGATGCTCTCGGCCTTGCAATCAATAAGCTGTAATACATAGCTTATTAACATATAATAACTTAAAGGAAAAATAAATGAAGGAAAAATCGGCTTTTATAACAATTATCGGCAGACCGAATGTGGGTAAATCCTCCCTTATGAACCGTATTTTGGGGCAAAAGGTGGCTATTGTATCGGACAAGCCGCAGACTACCCGCACCAAAATCTCGGGTATTTTAACTAAGGGCGCGGACCAGCTTGTTTTTATCGACACCCCCGGCTTTCATAAGCCGCGCAATATGCTCGACAAAAATATGAACAAGGCGGTCGGCGACGGTATGGCGGACGTGGACGCCGCCGTGCTTGTAGTAGAGGCGGCGCCCAAATTCAGCCTTGACGGAGGATTGCCTCCCGCTGAGGCAGAGCTTATTAAGGAGCTTCGCCGCAGACGGCTTAAGGCTGTGCTTGTTATCAACAAAATTGATTTGCTCGAAAAAAAAGAAGAGCTTTTAACCCTTATCACCCTTTATACAAGGGAATTTGATTTCAGCGCCGTTGTGCCGCTTTCGGCAAAAACAGGCGACGGGGTGGATATTCTTTTAAGCGAGCTTTACGGATTTTCAAAGCCCTCGCCCCATTATTTCGGAGACGATGATATTACCGACCAGCCCGAAAGAGTAATGGTTGCCGAGATGATTAGGGAAAAGCTGTTACGCAGCCTTGATAAGGAGGTGCCGCACGGAATAGCTGTTGACCTTGAACGCTTTGTGGAGCGTGATACCGCGGACGGCGAGCCTATATTAGAGGTTGAGGCGACTATTATCTGTGAAAAGGAGTCGCACAAGGGCATTATTATCGGCAAGGGCGGCGCTATGCTTAAAAAAATAGGCACCATGGCAAGACGTGATATAGAAGAATTTTTCGGTATCCGCGCTTCGGTTAAGCTGTGGGTCAAGGTGAAGGAGGACTGGCGCAACCGTCAGGGACTCATTCACACCTTTGGGCTTGACTAAACTGCTTTTTTACTGTAATTTCCTATTATAATGAACGCCGTAAAGGAGAAAACTTTTAGTGTAATCTTTTACGACAGGCGGGAAATCAAATGGAAAACGAAAAATCCTGGGAGAATTTTTTAAAAAGCGGCAGTGTAAGCGACTATTTGACTTTTGTTAATTCGCGTAAGGAGAACGGAACAGGTGAAGGAATCAGAGACGCGTTTTACAACCGAAGCTTTGGTGATAAAGGAAATGAACGTGGGGGAGAGTGACCGTCTGGTTACTCTCTTTACGAGTGATTACGGCATAATACGCGCTTTCGCGGCGGGAGCTAAGTCTATAAAATCCAAAAAAGGCGCGGCGACAAGCCTGCTTACATATTCGAGCTTTACGATTTTAAAGAAAAAGGATACCTATAAAATTTACGAGGCTTCGCCTATAAGGCTTTTTTTCGGCGCGGGGAGTGAAATTGAGGTGCTTTCCTTAGCCCAGTATTTTTGCGAGCTGTGCTATGTGCTTGTAGCCTCGGGTGTGCCCGACGGCGAGTTTTTGCGGCTTATTCTTAATTCCCTGCATTTTTTAACCAAGGAAAAACGGTTTCCGCCCCTTATTAAGGCGATAACCGAGCTAAGGGCGGCGGCGCTTTCGGGCTTTATGCCCGATCTTGTCGCCTGTTCGGGTTGCGGAAAATATGAGGACGATATAATGTATTTTGATATATCGGGCGGAAGGCTTTTGTGCCATGACTGCAAGGGGGAGACCGCAGACCTTGCCACGCTTGACCGTACAATGCTTTCGGCAATGCGGCATATAGTTTATTCGGAATTTGGGAGGCTTTATTCCTTTACTGTCCCCGAAAACAGCGCGAAACGGCTTTCGGAAATCACGGGTAGATATATAACGGTGCAGACCGACCACCGTTTTGCGGCGCTGGATTTTTATAACAGCGTATCTAATGTATAAAAAAGGAGTTAGTATGGATTATAAAATCGAGAGATATTTAAAAACTCTTGAGCTGGATAAAATTTTAAATATGTTAGCCGAGGAGGCTTCGCTTGCCGACGCTGCGGCTTCGGCGCGCTCTCTTGTACCGCAAACCGATATTACCGCGGTGTCTGGCGCGCTTAAAAACACAGGGGACGCGTATACCTTTATGTCGCGGTATTCAGCGCCTTCTTTTGGCGCGGCGGTAAACGTTTCCTCCTTTTTAAGACGCGCCGAGGCGTCGGCGGTGCTTTCAATCCCCGAGCTATTGGATATTGCCGAGACCCTTAGGGTCATACGCTCGGTTAAAACCTGGCGGGCGGACTGCTCGGGAATGGTAAATACCTCCATTGACCCACTTTTCTCCACCCTTGTCCCAAACAAATATCTTGAAGAAAAGATTACCTTTGCGATAAAATCGGAGGAGGAGTTAAACGATAACGCCTCACCCGCGCTTTACGATATTAGGCGTAAAATCACGTCAAAATCGGGTAAAATACGTGAAAGCCTTGATAAGCTTGTAAGGGGGCCTAATGCAAAATATCTGCAGGAGGCTATCGTCACCCAGCGTGACGGCAGATTTGTAGTTCCCCTTAAGGCGGAGCATAAGGGACAGATAAGCGGAATAGTGCACGACACCTCCTCGACAGGCTCTACTATTTTTATTGAGCCTATGACGGTAGTCGAGACCAATAACGAGATACGGGTGCTAAAGCTTCGGGAGCAGGAGGAAATCGAGCGTATTTTGTCCGAGCTGTCAGCCGAGGCGGGCGGCTTTGCGGACAGTATTATTTATTCCTATAACGCACTTTGCGAGCTTAATCTGATTTTTGCCAAGGCTAAGCTTGCCTATAAAATGAAGGCGAGTATGCCCGAAATTAACAAGGACGGCTACACCTATTTAAAGCGTGCCCGCCACCCGCTTATAAATTATAAGACAGTGGTGCCTATAACCCTTGAATTAGGGCGCGAATACGATACCCTTATTATCACGGGACCCAATACGGGCGGAAAGACCGTAACACTTAAAACCGTGGGTTTGCTTACCCTTATGACAATGTGCGGGCTTATGATACCGACCGACGACGGCAGTAAAATTGCCATTTACGGTAAAATCTTTGCCGACATAGGCGACGAGCAGAGTATCGAGCAGTCGCTATCCACCTTTTCGTCACATATGGTTAACATAATCTCGATAACCGAACAGGCGGATAACGATTCTTTGGTGCTTTTTGACGAGCTTTGCGCGGGAACAGACCCCGTCGAGGGTGCCGCCCTTGCAAAGGCGATTTTAATACGTCTTAAGTTACTCGGAGTTAAAACGGTTGCGACGACCCATTACCCCGAGCTTAAATCCTACGCTATCGACAGCGATAGGGTAGAGAACGCCTCCTGTGAGTTTGACGTTACCACCTTAAAGCCGACCTACAGGCTTATTATAGGTATGCCCGGTCGTTCCAATGCCTTTGCGATTTCACGCCGTTTGGGGCTTGATGAAAGCATAATTGAGAACGCAAGGGAGCAGGTGTCAGACAGCGATATGCGCTTTGAGCGGGTTGTCGCAGCGTTGGAAACGGCGAAAAATCAGGCGGAGCAGGAGCACAAAGATCTTCAAAATCTGCGTTACAGGCTCGAGGAATCAAGGAAAAAGGCGGAACAGCGGGAGCACGAGTTTTCGGTTAAGCAGGAAAAGCTTATGAGCGAGACGCGCGAAACCGCAAACCGCATTATCGAAAACGCAAGATACAAGTCTTCACAGCTTTTAAACGAGCTTGAGGAAATGAAAAAGCAGTTAAACGCCGAAAACGCGGCAAAGCTCCAAGAAAAGGCGCGGGCAGATTACAAGAAAACATTAAACGAGCTTGAGGAAAGCGCCGACCCGGTAACCAAGCATGCCGCCGCGGGCGAAGCCGTGACCGAGCTTCAAAAGGGCGATACCGTTCTTGTAGCCGATATTAACCGCGAGGCGACTGTGCTTGACGTAAAGCCGCACAAAAAGCAGGCGTTGGTAGTCTCGGGCTCAATAAAAATGTGGACGGATTACAGTAATCTGCGCCTTAAAAAGAAGGGCGGCGAGTCCTCGGAGTTTAAGAAAACCCGCCGTGTTTCGGGGCTTGTTTCCCGCGCAAACCGCTCGGTTTCGGGCGAGGTGGATCTGCGAGGAATGGCGTCGGACGAGGCTATTTTGGAGCTTGATAAATATATCGACAACGCGGTGCTTTCGGGTATTACTACTGTTACGGTAATTCACGGTAAGGGCACGGGGACGCTTAGAAAGGCGGTTCAGGCGCATCTTAGAACGCATAAAAATATCAAAACCTTCCGCACAGGAACCTTCGGCGAGGGCGAAAACGGCGTTACTATTGCCGAAATTAATGAATAGCTTGTATATAGATGCTTCTATATCACATATTATAATTTAGGAGGATTTTAAAATGAGTAAGTATGAAGGAACCAAGACAGAGCAAAATCTCCGCGCCGCCTTTTCGGGCGAGTCGGAGGCGAGAAACAAGTACACCTATTTTGCTTCGGTTGCAAAGAAGCAGGGCTTTGAGCAGATTGCGGCTCTTTTCCTAAAGACCGCCGAGAACGAGAAAGAGCACGCTAAAATGTGGTTTAAGGAATTGGATGGCTTAGGCGATACCGCCGCTAATCTGCTTTCTGCCGCCGAGGGCGAAAACTACGAGTGGACCGATATGTACGACGGCTTTGCAAAGACCGCCGAGGAGGAGGGCTTTACCGAGCTTGCCAAAAAATTCCGTATGGTAGCCGCTATCGAAAAGCATCACGAGGAGCGTTACCGCGCTTTGCTTAAAAACGTTGAAACCGCTGCTGTTTTTGAAAAGAGCGAGGTTAAGGTTTGGGAATGCCGTAATTGCGGACATATTACTGTCGGCACTAAGGCACCCGAGGTTTGCCCCGTATGCGCTCACCCGCAAAGCTTCTTTGAAATCTGCGCAGAAAATTATTAATTATATGTAATATTTTGCCAAATAACCGCGTCTGCAGGAGTTGCAGTCGCGGTTACTTTTTTCTGTTTTTTCCGTCACTAATTTTTTCGTGGCAAAAATTCACTAATGCAAAATCTGCCGTAAATGGTAAAATAGCATATTTTCGTTTTGTCGAAACGGCAAAAATAATGACATTAAATGCAATATTTTAATTTCTTTACACTTTTTTTGTATTATCACTTGCAATATACGTAAAAACGTGGTAATATATGTAAAGCAAAATATTGGAGGTATCAAATAAATGCGGAAAAAGTTAAAGATTGTCATAGCAGATGATTCGACAGAATTAGGACAGAATTGTGCGAAAGCACTCAAGGGCTATGGAATGGATGTTGTATTATGTCAAAAGGATGGACAGTGCGTTCTCGAAAAAATTAAATCGCAGAAGCCCGACGTTGTTTTGGCAGACGTTTTTATGCCAAATCTCGACATAATCGGCGTTTTAAGCGGACTACGGGATATGGATAAGAAGGAGAGACCTATGGTTATGGCGATGTCGAGCTTTGATAACCAAAGGCTTGAAAAGGAAACCCTTGACGCAGGAGCCAGCTATTACTTTTTAAAGCCGTTTGACATCAACACAATGGCGGAGCGAATCATTCAGCTTTCGGGCTGGAAAAATGAGATTTCTCCTGTGGTTGTAAAGGACAACGTAGTAACCGACCCCGAGCTTGAGCTTATGGTGACCGAGATTATTCATCAAATAGGGGTGCCCGCGCATATCAAGGGTTATCACTATTTAAGGGAAGCGATAATTTTATCCATTAAAAACAGCGAGATTATCAACTCAGTTACAAAGCTTTTGTATCCGACCGTTGCCAAAAATCACGGAACCACCTCGTCAAGAGTAGAACGCGCAATACGCCACGCGATTGAGGTAGCATGGGACAGGGGAGACATCGACGTTTTAAACTCCTACTTCGGCTATACCATTCAAAACGACCGCGGCAAGCCCACAAACAGCGAATTTATTGCAATGATAAGCGATAAATTAAGATTAAGGCTTAAAATAAGCTGACGTTTTATTTAATCTTTATTAGATTAATACATAGTCTCCAAATACCTACTAATTAAAGAGAATAAAAACCAAGCTCTGCAAAGGCTCGAAAATAAAGCTTATGCAGAGCTTGGTTAATTTAGAGGGATAAATCGGGGGTTTGTATAGCGGAAAGCATAAATGCCTTCCCTACGTTAAAAAGTATAGAGTAGCGTACGGATTTATCCATTCCGAGATTAAGATGTTAGACCGCGGGAGCCGGATCCCTGAACAAGCGCTAACTTAAAATTACGAAAGCAGGGCGCGGTCGTTTGCAAATTCGGCGCCGCTTAGCTTTGTGAAGGCTTCGAGCAGGTACTCAACCGTAAGCTTTTTCTTTTCCTCGCCCGAAACATCAAGGATTATCTGACCGTTGTTCATCATAATAAGTCGGTTGCCGTGGGCAATCGCGTCCTTCATATTATGAGTTACCATCATGGCGGTGAGGTGACCCTCTTCAATGAATTTATCCGAGAGGGCTAACACCTTTGCGGCGGTTTTTGGGTCAAGTGCCGCGGTATGCTCGTCAAGCAGTAAAAGCTTAGGCTTTTTCATAACCGCCATTAATAGAGTAAGCGCCTGGCGCTGACCGCCGGAAAGCAGTCCCACCTTAGCGGAAAGACGGTTTTCAAGCCCTAAATCAAGCTCCTTAAGCATTTCCTTAAACTGCTCGCGCTCAGCCTTGCTTATAGCCCATTTAAGTCCTCTGAACTGACCGCGGCGACTTGCAAGCGCCATATTTTCCTCAATCCACATATCTGCGGCGGTGCCCATCATCGGGTCTTGGAAAACTCTGCCTAAATATTTAGCTCTTTTGTGCTCGGGAAGTCTTGTAACGTCCGAGCCGTCAATTACAATAGAGCCGCTGTCTACGGGGTAAACGCCCGCGACCATATTAAGCATTGTGGATTTTCCCGCGCCGTTTCCGCCGATAACCGTTACGAAATCGCCGTCGTTAAGGGTAAGGTTAAGCCCATTTAAGGCGCGCTTTTCGTTGATCGTGCCCGGGTTAAAGGTTTTGTATACGTTTTTAATCTCAAGCATTTTCTGCACCTCCGGGTATGGATTTTACTCTATTCTCGGCAATCTTGCTTTTCCAGTAAGGGATACCTAGGAAGAGAGCCACAACAAGCGCGGAAAGCAGTTTGAGGTCGTTCGCAGGAAGACCAAGCCAGAGAACAAAGGTGATAACGATATAATAGATTATTCCGCCGAAAACCGCTGCTAAAAGCTTTAGCGCAAAATTCTTGAAAATACGGTTGAAGGCGACCTCGCCGATAATGATTGCGGCAAGACCGATTACTATTGCGCCGCGTCCCATATTGACATCGGCAAAGCCCTGATACTGCGCAAGAAGTCCGCCTGAAAGAGCGACAATGCCGTTAGAAAGGACAAAGCCGATAATCTTATTTGTGGAGGTATTAATTCCGTTCGCCCTTGCCATTGCCTGATTACAGCCCGTAGCTCTAAGCGAATGACCAAGCTCCGTACCGAAGAACCAGTAAAGTACAAAAATAATTACAGCAATGAAAATTGTGCAGACAATAAGCGATTTATTGATATTTCTAAGGGATATCAACAGGTTGTATTTATCCACCGAAAGGGGCTGATTTGCCTTTCCTCCCAAAATTCTAAGATTTACGGAATAAAGCGCAATTTGAGTTAGTATTCCCGCAAGAATGGCAGGAATACCGAATTTTGTATGGAATATGCCCGTGACAAGTCCTGCGAGACAGCCTACGAGCAGAGCTAAAAGAAGCGCAAGAAATATATTCATTCCGCCCGCGGTGCATACTACAAGCACAGCGCCGCCCGTTCCGAACGAGCCGTCAACCGTCAGGTCGGCAAGGTCAAGTATTTTGTAGGTTATGTAAAGACCTACCGCCATAATTCCCCAAACTGCGCCCTGAGCGACAGCACCGGGCAGGGAGGTAATAAATGATAGCATTTTTTGTGATTCCTTTCGGTAAAAAATTATAAAATAAAGAGTCTCTAAAAAACAGGAATAAGCGATAAGGCGCTTAACGCCTTATCGCCGTAGTTATTTTAAAAAAGTATTATTCTTCCGCAATAGCCTCGTAAGTATCGGGAACGGTTATACCGAGGGTCTGGCAACGGGAAGCAATATACTGCTTGACGGGATTGCGGTCATATTCAATCTCCATATCGCCGGGATTCTTGCCGTTCACGAGAATCTCGTAAGCCATTTCGCCCGCTATTTTACCGATGTTGTAATAGTCAATAGAAAGGGTGGCAACTCCGCAACCCTTGCAGATGCCTACCTCGCCCGCTACAACAGGAATCTTTGCAGGTGATGCAACATCATTTACAATGGTTGTATTAGAAGCCATTGTGTTATCAGTCGGAATGTAGATTACATCAACCTTTTTGCAAGCGTTGGCAACAACTCCCTGCAAATCGTTGGAGTCGGCACTGGTGAATTCCTCGACTTCCATGCCTAACCCCTTAAGCGCCTTTGTAACCTCGGTTGCCTGATACTTGGAGTTAGCTTCGCCTGAATTGTAGAGGATACCTACCTTCTTCGCGTTCGGGAAAAGCTCTTTGATCATATTAGCCTGTTCCGCTAAAGGAGCTAAGTCGGAAGAGCCTGTGATGTTTGTACCTGTTTTGCCTCCTTTGTCTGACCAGTCGCTGATTTCAAGCGCGGTGGCATAGTCGGTAATAGAAGTAGCAACAATCGGAATGTCCGCAGTAGCGGTTGCTGCCGCCTGCAAAGCCGGAGTAGCGTTAGCCATTATAAGGTCAACCTTGTTTGAAACAAAGCGGTTGGCGATAGTGGCGCAGGTAGCCGAATCATTAGCGGCATTCTGCACGTCAAACTTAACGTCATCGCCTAACTTTTCTTTAAGCGCGTCCTTAAAGCCTTTTGTTGCGGCGTCGAGCGCCTCATGCTGAACGAGCTGGCAGATACCGACTGTGTACTTTGCTTTGCCGTTACCGGAATCAGAAGCGTTGTTTTTTTCACCGCATCCCGAAAGGGAAGCGCAGGTTACCGCAGTAAGAGAAAGCGCCGTTACAGCGGCTAAAATTTTTTTCATTTTCATAAATCTGTCTCTCCTTAGATTTAATATGATAAAAGTATATCACTTTAAAGCATTGAAGTCAAGATTTTTTAGAAAATTTTAATAAGGAAAATAAAAAAGCATATTATAATGCAAAATTTAAGTAAAATTTGTGGAAATTTTTAAGGATATAATGTATAATGGCATTACAGTAATTTATTTCGGAGTAGAAAAATGCGTATTGTAATTAAAATCGGAACATCAACTTTAGCTCATAAGTCGGGGCTTCTTAACATAAGACGAGTAGAGGAGCTCTGCAAGGTTATGAGCGACCTTAAAAACGCGGGAAATCAGGTTATACTGGTTTCCTCGGGCGCTATAGGAATGGGGGCGGGAAAGCTGTCCCTTACCGAGAAGCCGTCGGATATTCCCACTAAACAGGCGGCGGCGGCGGTCGGTCAGTGCGAGCTGATGTATACATATGACAAGCTCTTTTCGGAATACAACCATACCGTCGCGCAGATTCTTATTACGGGCGGCGACATTGAGCACAGCGTGCGCAAGGTTAATTTTGAAAACACTATGTGCAAACTGTTAGAGCTTGGCGCTATTCCGATTATTAACGAGAACGACTCCATTGCGACAGATGAAATCGTAATAGGGGATAACGATACGCTGGGCGCTATTGTCGCAACGGCGATAAACGCGGACTTACTGATACTTTTGTCCGACATTGACGGTCTTTTCACCGCCGACCCCCACAAGGATAAAGACGCGGTTCTGCTTACACGGGTTGAGGAAATCACCCCCGAAATCGAGAGTATGACGGGCGGAGCGGGGAGCAAATTCGGCACGGGCGGAATGGCTACTAAGATAAGGGCGGCGAAGATTGCTACCGACTCAGGGATAGATATGATAATCGCAAACGGCAAGGAGCCGAATGTCCTATATGACATAGTCGAGGGCAAGCCCGTTGGCACAAGATTTGTTGCAAAGGAGACTAAAAAGCAATGACCGAAACTTCTGTAATTTTAGAGAGGGCGAAAACAGCTTCATATGAAGCGCCGCTTAGCACAGATAAGAAAAATTCCGTGCTTTTTAATATGGCGGACGCGCTTATTTCTCATACCGACGATATATTAGCGGCGAATGATACCGACCTTAAAAACGCGGCGGGCAAGATAAGCGAGGTTATGCTTGACCGATTACGCCTTGATAAAAACAGAATAGCCGCTATGGCGAAAGGTATAAGGGAGGTAGTGAAGCTTCCCGACCCCGTAGGACGCGTTATTTCCGAAACAACACGTGAAAACGGGCTTTTAATAAAAAAGGTCTCTATTCCGCTTGGTGTGGTCGCTATAATTTACGAGAGCCGTCCCAACGTCACCTCGGACGCGGCGGCGCTCTGCTTTAAAAGCGGAAACGTCTGCGTTCTGCGGAGCGGTAAGGAGGCATTTTTAAGCGCCTTTGCCGTGGTTAATGCCCTTAAAGATGGACTTGAAAAATCGGGAGTAAGCAAGGATTATGTTAACCTTGTGGAGGACGCCTCGCGCGACAGCGCCAATGCGCTTATGACGGCGAACGGATATGTTGATTTACTTATCCCGCGTGGCGGAAAGGGACTTATTTCCGCCTGCGTTCAAAACGCTACAGTACCTGTTATCGAGACGGGAACGGGCATCTGCCACATTTATGTTGATAAATACGCCGATTTGGAAAAGGCGGTAAAGATTGTTGATAACGCTAAAACAAGCCGTCCCTCGGTCTGCAACGCGGCGGAGGTATGCCTTGTAAATCGCGAAATTGCGCTGGAATTTTTACCTATGTTAGCCGAAAGGTTCAAAGGACGCGTCGAAATTCGCGGTGACAGGGAGGTTTGCGGAATAATAAGCGCAACCCCAGCGGGAGAAAACGATTTTGACACCGAGTTTTTGGATTACATTATGGCGGTAAAAATTATTGCCGATGTAAAAGAGGCGGTTAATCACATTTCCAAGCACTCCACCCACCACAGCGAAAGCATTGTCACCGAGGACAGCCGCGCGGCGGATTACTTTACCTCCCGCGTGGATTCTGCGGCGGTTTATGTAAACTGCTCGACCCGATTTACCGACGGTGGCGAGTTCGGGCTCGGCTGTGAAATGGGAATATCCACCCAAAAGCTCCACGCCAGAGGTCCTATGGGACTTAACGAGCTTAATACATATAAATATATAATTTCAGGAAACGGACAGATAAGGTAGGAGAGTGTTATGGCAGAGGTAAAATTCGGATTTATAGGCACGGGCAATATGGGCGCGGCGCTTGCAAGGGCGCTCAGAAAGACAGTTCCGGGTCACGAGGTTGTGGTTTCCAACAGAACAGCTCTTAAGGCGCAGACCTTGGCGGCGGAGCTTAACTGTCGTGCGGAGGACAATAAAACCGTAGCAAGTCAGGCAAAATTCATCTTCTTAGGCGTAAAGCCCCAGATGATGAAGGAGATGCTTGACGGAATTAAAGAGACCTTGTCCTCCCGTACCGACCGCTTTGTGCTTGTCACTATGGCGGCGGGTATTAATATTGATACGATTAACGAAATGCTCGGTGCAAATTATCCCATCATCAGGATAATGCCTAATACCCCCGTAGCTATCGGCGAGGGGGTAGTGCTTTACTCTGCCTCCGAGGACGTTTTTATGGACGAAATCACCGATTTTTCCAACTGTATGCGGAATGTCGGAATATTAGACAGGCTTGACGAGGGTCTAATCGACGCCGCCTGTGCGGTTTCGGGCTGTGGACCCGCATTTGTTTATATGTTCGCGCAGGCGCTTGCCGACGGCGCGGTTGAGTGCGGACTTCCCCGCGCAAAAGCCGCCCGCTACGCGGCGCAGACTCTTATAGGCTCTGCAAAGCTTATTTTGGAATCTGAAAAGCACCCCGAACAGCTAAAGGACGAGGTTTGCAGTCCGGGCGGCACGACTATTGCGGGGGTTCACGCCCTTGAAAAGGACGGCTTCAGGGGCGCGGTTATGGACGCGGTTAAGGCGGCGTTTGATAAAACAAAAGGTATAGGTTAAAAGGTTGTCGCCGCGATCTTCGTTTTTACGGAAGGTCGCGGCGATTTTACATAGGCGGAATAAAAATTGCGAGAGAGGGCGGATAAAAACTCCATATGCCGAACAGGACCGCCGTAAACACAGCTAATGCGAGGGTAAAATATTTTGCCGTTTTCGAGCAAAAGGAGTTATTTTTCAGTATTCTTCTTTTAACACAAAGGGTGGCGAAAAGCCCTAAAAAGTAGCTCAATATATCAAGCGCGGAAACGCCGTAGCCTAAAATGCCCGTATAGGTATAATAAAATGCGGTTATTGTAAGCATACCAGCAAAAATCCCGATAATCGCCGCGGGTATATAGTTTTCGTAGCTGTCTTTGCATAAAATATATTCAACTATAAAATAAAAAAGCGCGGGGAAGAATAACAGCTTAAGATGCTCCCAAACACTTTCGTTTATAGGCGCGATAACGCCGATAAAGTCGTTTCCTCCCGACCATTCATATATAAAATGCCAAAGAGTGCCTACCGTGCCGATAATTAAAAAAGCCAAAACCGAATTGCATTTTTTCATTTAACCGTCCCCCTAAATATGGGTCTGTCGTTTATATTATATTGTATTTAAGGGTGTAATATGCCATTAAAATGCTGAAAATCGAATATTTTTTATTTTTATGTTGCATATTAATGAATAATATGTTAAAATAATTTATATTTTTTCATTTTGGGGGAATTTCTTTGAGTTCTGCGGACATTTGTATAATGATTGCGATTTTTGTATACCTTGCCTTTATGATTGTTATCGGCGTGGTATATTCAAAAAGAAACAAAAGCTCGGACGACTTTTATCTGGGCGGCAGAAAATTAGGTCCTGTTGTGACTGCGATGAGCGCCGAGGCTTCGGATATGAGCTCCTGGCTTTTAATGGGACTGCCCGGACTTGCAATGGCGGGTCGCTTTGCAGAAGCCTCTTGGACGGCTATCGGTCTTGCTATCGGTACATATTTAAACTTTCTTATCGTAGCAAAGCGTATCAGACGGTATTCAAGCCGTATCGATGCCTTTACCGTTCCTGATTTCTTTTCAAAACGCTTTAATGATAACAGAAATGTTTTAAGCCTTATCTCTGCGCTTATTATTATTGTTTTCTTTGTTCCGTATACCGCGTCGGGCTTTTCCGCCTGCGGAAAGCTGTTTAACACCCTGTTCGGAATGGATTATGTCACCGCGATGCTTATCAGCGCGGTAGTAATCGTACTTTATACAACCTTAGGCGGATTTCTCGCCGCGTCTACAACCGACCTTATTCAAAGTATTGTTATGACGGTTGCCCTTGTCGTGGTACTGCTTTACGGTATCAACACCGCCGGCGGCTGGGATCAGGTTGTAGCAAATGTGAGGTCGCTTAACGGCTTTGTAAGCTTTACTAAAACATACGAGGGTTCAGAAGGCGTAGCGCCCTATAATGCGATTACGATTGTTTCCACCCTTGCTTGGGGACTCGGCTATTTCGGTATGCCGCATATACTTCTGCGCTTTATGGCTATTAAGGACGCGAAAAAGCTTAAGGTTTCCCGCAGAATAGCCGTAGCTTGGGTTATCATCTCAATGGCTGCCGCAATTCTTATCGGTATAGTCGGCTTCGGAGTAGTCAAGAGCGGCGCTATTGCCGAGCTTAGCGATACCGAGCGCATTATTGTCGCTATAGCAAAGCTTATAAGCACCCACGGTGTTTTACCTGCAATTATCGGTGGAGTTATCCTTGCGGGTATTTTGGCGGCGACAATGTCTACCGCCGATTCACAGCTTTTGGCGGCGTCCTCAAGCGTATCCCAGAATATTGTGCACGATTTCTTCGGCGTCAAGCTTTCCGAAAAGAAGGCTATGTTAGCCGCGAGAATTTCGGTAATCGTGATTTCGGTTATCGCCGTATTTATGTCCCTTAACGAAAACAGCTCTGTTTTCAGGGTGGTTTCCTTTGCCTGGGCGGGCTTCGGCGCGGCGTTCGGTCCCGTGGTGCTTTTCGCCCTTTTCTGGAAGCGTATGAACAAGTGGGGCGCCCTTGCGGGTATGCTTACGGGCGGAGTTATGGTATTTGTCTGGAAATACCTTATCGCCAAGACCTTCTCCGGTACGGTACTTGATATTTACGAGCTTTTGCCCGCCTTTATACTCGCCTCGGTTGCGATTATCGCTGTAAGTCTAATAACTAAAGAACCCGATAAAGAAACGACCCAAATATTTGACGAAGTTAAAGCAATGAAGGATTAAAATTAAGAGGCTGTCTCATTAAAAGCGATTTGCACAAAAGCCTCCCAAGCCTTACGGGAGGGGGACCGCCGAACGGCGGTGGAGGGATATAATCCGATTGGCTGTAAATCTAATATCCCCCAGTCAGCTCCGCTGACAGCCCCCTTTAGGCAAGGGGGCCTTTTATTTATGCAATTTCACCTTAACGCGACAGCCTTTTTTTGAAACTGAGTGACAGTCTCTAAGGATTACACCTTTTACAGGGAGCATATCCGCTCTTGACCGCGTCCTCGCGGCTTTTAAATGAAACCTTGTTTTCCTCCTTCATCGTATTTGCGGAGCTACAGCTCGGCTTATGAAATATACGAGAATTGGAATTTCCTATGTAGGCTGTTGTTTTGACATCGTCACCCGATTCAGCGGGCTTTACCTCCTCGGCGGAAACGGTGTCAGGCATTTCGGAGGGCTTTGAATTTTTTGTTCGGTAGCCGTTTACGGTGTCATCAGCCGGAAGATTTACGGTTATTTGGGCGTGCGATTCCGCGCCGTTTATATCTGCTTCTGCCGAACAGCCGCAAAGCAAACACAATATCAAAATGAAAGACGTTATCTTTTTCATAGTATTCAAAATTCACTTAACTTCTAAGATTACTGATTTAATAATTCCTCGTACTGCTTGTTAAGTACTTTAGCAAATGCCGATATTTCAATATCCGTAACAAACCGTTTTCCGCATTCTATGCGTTGAATGGCGTTTTTATCAATGTCTATCCCGACTAATTGCATTCTGTCGGCAAGCTCTCTTTGAGAAATATGTAAATCCGTGCGATATTTGGATATATTTTTACCGCAAATATTATTCAGTCCGTTACTGCTCTTGTTTATAAACACAGAATCCCTCCATTGTTGACATTCGGTGATTGTCAATAATAGAATTATATGCTAAAATCCGACAAAAAACGACATTTATTGAATGTCAAAACAGCAACTTGAAAATCAAAACAAAAAATGCTATATTAAAAATGATTTTTTGCTATGCTTTAACTTAAAATAATTATAGTGATTTGAGGTGACATTTGTGAATTATTATGCCGACCCTGATAAGCTAACGGAGCTTAAAGCTAAAGCCAACCGTCTGCCGCAGTCGCCCGGCGTTTATATAATGAAGGACAAAAGGGACGTTATTATCTATATCGGCAAGGCAAAAGCCCTTAAAAATCGCGTTACCCAGTATTTCGGCAGTGGTAATCAGCATACCGAAAAGGTAAGGCGAATGGTGTCTAATGTCGATCATTTTGAGTATATTTTATGCGACAGTGAATTTGAGGCGCTTATCCTCGAAAACTCGCTTATCAAGCAAAATCAACCTAAATATAACATACTCTTAAAGGACGACAAGGGCTATTCATACATTAAAATAACCGACGAGAAGTGGAAAAAGCTTACCACCGCAAAATCGGCGGAGGGCAAGGGTGAGTTTATAGGACCATATTCGTCGGCGTATGTGGTAAAGGAAACCGTGGACGAGGCGCGAAAAATATTCAAGCTCCCAAATTGCACTCGTAGTTTTGATAAGCCGACAAAGCCCTGCCTTAACTACCATATCGGGATTTGCGACGCGCCGTGCAGAGGTAAAATTTCACTCGACAATTATCTTGAATCGGTTAATTCCGCCGTGGATTTTATAAAGCACGGTGATTCGGAGGGCGAGACGGTGGAAAGGCTTACCGAAAAAATGCTTGCCGCCGCCGAGGAGCTGCAATTCGAGACCGCCGCCAAGCTCCGCGACCGTATTAACGCTATAAATAAGGTGCGCGAAAAGCAAAAGGTGGTAAGGGCGCCGTATCGCTCTGAGGACGTTATCGCCTCCGCCGTGATAGGTGAGACTGCCTGTACCGAGGTAATCGTATTCCGCAATTACCGCCTTTCGGACAAGCAGTATTTTATAATCGACGGCGTTTCGGACAGGGAAAGCCTTTACAATGAATTTTTACAACGCTATTACGCCGATAAAACCGACATTCCTCCGCGAATTTTAATCGATACCGAAACCGATTTTTCGCTTACGGAGCGTTGGCTTACCGAAAAATCCGGGCATAAGGTAAGCTTTATTAATCCAAAGCAGGGCGAGCAAAAGGCTCTGCTTGATATGTGCCTTGCAAATGCCGCAGAAAATATTTCGGAAAAAACCGACCGAACGGGCAGGGAAATGTCGGTACTCGACGAGCTTGCGCGGCTTTTAGGCTTGCCTACCGCGCCGAGATATATAGAGGCTTACGATATTTCTAACACGGCGGGCAGTGAAAATGTTGCGGGAATGATTGTCTATAAGGACGGAAGACCCTTTAAACCTGCCTACAAGAGGTTCAAAATCAAATCTTTTTTAGGTCAGGATGATTTTCGCTCTATGGCGGAGGTACTCGACCGCCGCTTTTCTGAATATGAAAAAGGGGAGGACGAGGGCTTTTCGGTTTTGCCCGATTTAATACTGCTTGACGGCGGTATAGGTCAGATGTCGGCGGTAGCTCCCGTACTTCAAAAGCACGGTATAACGGTTCCCGTCTTCGGTATGGTTAAGGACTCAAAGCACCGCACCCGCGCTATAGCTGCAGAGGGCGGGGATATTACGATAAAGTCGAACCGCGCCGCCTTTACCTTTATAACGGGTATTCAGGACGAGGTTCACCGCTTTGCGATAGGCTACCACAAAAGCCGCCGCAGTAAGGCGATGCTTAATTCCGAGCTTTTGGAAATCGAGGGTATAGGCAAATCTCGCGCCGCCGCGCTTTTAAAGCATTTTAAAACGGTAAAGGCGATAAAAAATGCTACTGTCGAGGAGCTTTGCGCCGCTCCCACTATGTCAAGACCCGCCGCCGAAAAGGTATATGATAATTTTCATAAGGCAGAATAATGACGAATTTTGAACAAATTATTAATTTTTTGTTGACAACGGTCGTTTAGTGTGATATTATCTATTTTGTATTAGTTTATATATACCGTTTTTTGGCATTAGCCGTGATTGCTTATCACGCAGTCACGGTCTTTTATTTTTAGGAGGTTTAGAAATGAAAAAAGGTATCGCAAGCAAAATTGTTTTTGCGATGATTGTCGTGGCATTTGTTATCCTTTGCTTTGTTCAGTCCCCAATAACAAGCCCCGTCAACTCGCTCTGGTCGCTTTTGCCGCCCGTTGTGGCAATCGGACTCGCGCTTATCACTAAGGAGGTTTATTCCTCTCTGTTTTTAGGCATTGTCACCGGCGGACTGCTTTGTATGTTCTCTAAAGCCCCGATTTCGATAGGCGAGGAGGAAACTCTCGGAAGCGGCTTTTCGGCGTTTTTTAACGCGGTTGTAAACGAGGGTATTATTAAAAACCTTTCGGATTCCTGGAATGTTGGTATACTTGTTTTCCTTGTAGTTCTCGGAATAATCGTTGTGCTTATGAACCGTGCGGGCGGTAGCCGCGCATACGGCGAATGGGCGGTAAGAAAAATTAAAACCCGCAGGGGAGCATCTCTCGCTACCTTCGGTCTCGGCGCGCTTATCTTCGTTGACGATTATTTTAACTGCTTAACCGTCGGCTCGGTTATGCGCCCCGTTACCGACTCACACAAGATTTCCCGCGCAAAGCTTGCCTATCTTATAGACGCGACCGCCGCGCCTATCTGCATTATCGCCCCGATTTCCTCCTGGGCGGCGGCGGTAAGCGGTACGGTCGAGGGAGTTAACGGTATATCGCTCTTTATTAAGACGATTCCTTATAATATGTACGCTTTGCTTACTATTTTGATGGTTATACTTATGTCGGTGCTTAACGTCGATTACGGCACTATGCGTATTCACGAGGAAAACGCCGCAAAGGGCGACCTGTTCACAACGGGCGGGAATACATATTCCTCCGACGCAGCAGAGACCCCCGTTACTACAAAAGGCAAGGTTATCGACCTTGTACTCCCCGTTATCCTGCTCATAACGCTATGCGTTATAGGTATGATTTATACCGGCGGTTTCTTTTCGGGCGCAAGCTTTATTGACGCTTTTGCCGACTGTGACGCTTCCTACGGTCTTTCATTAGGCTCTATCGGAGCGTTGATTGTAATTGTAATTTACTATATCTGCCGCAGAGTATTAAGCTTTAAGGACTGTATGGACGCAGTACCCGAGGGCTTTAAGCAGATGGTTCCCGCTATACTTATTCTCACCTTTGCATGGGCTTTAAAGTCTATGACCGGTCTTTTAGAGGCGGGTGCCTATGTTTCCTCGCTGGTTGAGTCGGCTACTGCGGTTCAGATTCTTCTTCCCGCAATACTCTTTGTGGTTGCAGTCGGTCTTGCCTTTGCTACAGGCACCTCTTGGGGCACCTTCGGTATTCTGATACCAATTGTTACGGGTGTTTTTGAAAATGAGCTTGCAAACGTTGCTTCAACAGGCGATATTCCGTCTATGGTCGTTATCTGCATTTCTGCTTGCCTTGCGGGCGCTGTCTGCGGCGACCATTGCTCCCCGATTTCGGACACTACGATTATGGCGTCCACAGGTGCGCAGTGCAATCACGTTAACCACGTTTCGACCCAGCTGCCCTATGCGATGACGGTAGCGGGCATCTCGCTTATATGCTATCTGCTCGCGGGCTTTGTTCAGAATGTATTTATAATCCTCGGCACAGGCATTGTTCTCCTGACCGCGCTTATGCTTATACTTCATTTTGTAAACGGTAAGAAAGCAAACGCTTAAAAACAGTTGAAAAAATTCTCCGATACGGCTATAATGAATATCGAAAGGCGAAACGCATAAAAGCGTTTTGCCAAACCGATTTTATCGGTTTTTGCGAATTCAAATGAATGTTCATTTGAATTCGATTGATATTCATTTCAATGGGTATAGTCAAATTTTCTTTGAAAATTTGTTAACAAATCAAAGATTTGGTGTCGAAATAGTGTTTTTAAGCACTATTTCGACTAACTATAACCATTATAATAGTTGTATTGGAGTTTTTTTATACAGAACAAGATATTAAACTTCTTTTTTAACGGCGGACAGTCGGGGACGATGTGGGCATCGTCCCCTACAGTGTAAATTATACGAAAGGACGGCAAAGTTTGGAACGGGTATTTGAAAAACATATTGAAATTGAGCGCAGTATTATAAAAAAATTCCGTAAGCCGATTTGGAACAATTTTGTCGGCGCGGTGCAGGAGTATCAGTTGATTTCGGCGGGCGACAGGATAGCCGTCTGCATTTCGGGCGGCAAGGATTCTATGCTGCTTGCTAAATGTATGGAACAGCTGCAAAAACACAGCGAGATACCCTTTGAATGTATTTATCTTGTAATGGACCCGGGCTACAATAAAGAAAACCGTGCGCTTATCGAATACAACTCACGGCTTATGAATATTGATATTACGGTTTTTGAAAGCGATATTTTCGACGTTACCGCAAGGGCAGGGGGCTCGCCCTGCTACCTATGCGCCCGTATGCGCCGCGGCTGTCTTTACAGCAAGGCGAAAGAGCTCGGCTGTAATAAAATCGCCCTCGGGCACCATTTTAACGACGTTATAGAGACCGTTTTAATGAGTATGATGTACTCCTCCGAGATAAAGACAATGCCGCCAAAGCTTCACAGCACCAATTTTGAGGGAATGGAGCTTATCCGCCCGCTTTACAAGGTAAAGGAAAAGGACATAATCGCTTTTTCAAACTATAACGGGCTTACATTTTTGCAGTGCGCCTGCAAGTTCACCGAGGAGAGCGCCCATAACGAAAGCCTTTCTAAGCGAAAGGAGATTAAGGCGCTGATTGAGGAGATTAAAAAGGTGAATCCAAATGTTGACGATAATATTTTCAGAAGCATTCACAACGTAAATCTTGCAACAATCCCCGGCTGGCGCGACCGCGATTCGGGAACGCTCCATTCATTTACGGAGTACTATTAATCTATTGCAAGCCTGGTTTCGCGGGCATAAAGGAAAATATACTGCTGGGCTATTCCCGCATAGGGCTTTGCACATTCGGGCAGCTCGCCTTCAAACAGTACCTGCATAGCCCGTTTAATCCAAACATCCTTGGGGAATGCGTCGGCGTGTTCAAGCGAGAAAAGCAGAACGCAGTCGGCAACCTTAGGACCGACCCCTGTTATCTTCATAAGTTCGGCTCGCGCCTCATCTGTGGGCGCGTTTTTAAGCTTTTCAAGTTCAACCTCGCCCGAGGCTACCTTATTTGCCGCGTCAAGTATGTATTTTGCGCGAAAACCGCTCCTTAACACGGATAAATCATCTAAGGTAAGCTCCGCGATTTTTTCGGCTGTGGGGAAGGTGTAAAAGCCGCCCTTGTTTTCGCCGAAATTTTCGCAAAGCCGCGAAATAATACCCTTAATCCGCTTTATATTGTTGTTTTGGGAAATTATAAAGGAACAAAGAGTCTCCCAGGGCTCTTGATTTAATACGCGTATTCCGTGGGCGTATTCCGAGGCGCGCTTTAATGTTTCGTCCGCGCTTATGGAGTTTATTATCTCGTCATAATCCCGCTCAAGGTCGAAATAATGCCGCCAGACCCCCTCAAAATCCTCTTTAGTGGTGTTATAAAGCACCACCGTACCGTCGGCAAGCTTCTCAAGTTCAAGATACTTATTAAAGGCAACTCCGCGCCAGTTGCCGTTTTCGGTCTCCTCCCAGCGGAATGCCTGACCGCAGTCGAGGGTGTGCGGCAGGTCAAAGCCGCCGTAATTTGTTATGTATACATTGTTATTGTCGAATTTTGCGGAAAACATATTCATCACCAAATATATTATACATTAAAATCAAAATATTTCAATACAAAAAGGAGCCAAAATAATGAGAGACGATATTTGCACCATACCCGTAAGCGAGGTTTTTGAAAAAAACGACGGCTGTCCGATTTGCCGTATGCGGGACACGATTGAGGAAAGAATGATTGATTACATATTAGGGGACGCAATGATGGAGCCCGACGTTCGGATAGAGACCAACAAGGTCGGCTTTTGCGAGTATCATTACGGTAAAATGATGTCGCGGCGCGGAAGACTGCAATTAGCCTTAATGCTCCAGACCCATATTAACGAAATAAACGAGGATATCTTTAAGAAAAAGCTTTTTAATTCCGATTCAAAAAGGGAACAATCCGCAAAAAAAGTCAGCGACTCCTGCTTTATTTGTTCAAAAATCGAGTGGGGAATGTCGCGCCTTATAGAGACGGTTTACCGTTGCTACGAAAACGAGCGCGATTTTCGCGAAATGTTTAATAACCAGTCGGTCTTTTGTCTTCCGCATTACGAGAGGCTGTTAAGCGGCGCGTCTAAGAAAAATATGCGTTCCTACGGCGGGGAGTTTGCCGATAATCTTAACCGCATTGCCGGCGAATATTCAAAAAAGCTGTACGCCGATTTATCGAAATACTGCACTATGTACGATTACAGAAGCCGCGAAAACGCTGATTGGGGAGACAGCCGCGACGCGGTGGAAAGAACCGTTGCCTTTCTTAACGGACGTAGCTACAAGGACGAATAAATAAATTAACATAACCAGTCATTTTTTTCAAAAATGTGGATAACTTTCACCGTAAAAAGCCTATTTAATAGACTTTTCCACCGAGTTATCCACTTTTTTATGTTAACTTGTATATAAGACTGTGCTTTTGCCAAGAATCAATATAACAGATAAATCAGCAAAGGGGCAAAATCAATGGTTAAGGGCGTAAGCAAAACGGTAATAGTAGTAAATAACACAGGCAGTAAGCTTTTTGAAAAAATAGTATTTTATGTAACTCCCGAATACGGAACATTAAACGCAAAACAGCTTAAAAGGGCGGCGAGCAGTTTTTCCTTTAACTATGACGAATCCGCGCATAAGACCGCGCTTCGCAACAGGGTTAAACGAAAAAAACAGATACGCGCTCTTATTTTAGCTTCGGCGGCGTTTCTTGTCCTTTTAGCGGTCGCTTTAGTTATTATATTGTAAATAATTTATTAAAAAATGCAGGAAGCGGCATACTGCTTCTTGCATTTGTTTTTTTTATAAAGTATAATAGATATATTATATTGAAATGGGTGTGTATATGAAAGAGATATTCAAAAGCGGTGGTAAGCTGTTTTTAAAAACCGTGGTTATTAATATAATGTGCTTTTTCATCGTGATTTCCTTCAGCGTGCTTGCCACCGCCGCATTTACTAAGAACATAGGTTATAAGGCCTACGGCACTTCGAGCGACGCAAGCTCTCAGACCGAGCTTTATACTTATTATTACGAGGACGGCGAGGATAGCTATAAATCCACCTATGAGGAGCAGGGCTATACCGTTTCCACCGCCTCTATCCGTTCCGAAATGTCAGGCACGGGCAATGTGGTTTTTCTCACGGTATCGCAAATTTTTTGTCTGCTTATTTTGATTTCCTTTATTTATCCCAACCTTTGGCATGACGGTACAAATGACAGCAATCTTGTGCGCTTTAAGCATAAAAACGAGGACAAGCTTAAGGGCTTCAAAATAGGAGCAGTCGCGGCAATTCCGAATTATCTCTTTTTGATTTTCCTTGTAATTGCAAAGCTCGGAGCCTTGCCGTCCTTCCCAATGGTGCTTTATAAGTTTTTAAATTCCGCATTTTATTCCTTTATCGAAATTATATTAGGCGGCACCTTTACGGTCTATGACCTTGCAGTATGGCGCTTGATGCTTCTTTTCATACTGCCGCTTGTAATACCCATAACGGCGGGAGTTGCATATATACTTGGATATAAAAATATCTCCATCGGTGAGAAAATGGTTTATAAGAAAAGATAAGGAGTAAATTTATGGCTGGTTTTTTTGGTTTATTCAATTATGAAAAGGAAGGGCCCGGTATTTCAAAAAACGCGCCTAAAAAGAAAACTATAATAGTTTTCTTTGAAACCTTTTTCCGTAATTTTTGGAAATTTATTGTTATTAATCTGATTTACGGCATTATTTCGTTACCCGTGCTTACTAACGGTCTGGCGGCGGCGGGAATTACTAATGTCACACGCAACATTGCGCGGGACAAGCACTCCTTCGGCACAAGTGACTTTTTGGAAACTATTAAGAAAAACTGGAAACAGGCTTTGCCCGCAGGTATTATCAACACGCTTGTCTACATAATTCTTAGTTTTGATATTTATTTCTTTTATACCGCTTCCGAAGGCATAATGTCAACAATCGGACTTGGTATTTCGCTTTGTATTCTCTTTATATTTACGGTAATGCAGTACTATATCTGGACGCTTATTATCACCTTTAAATTCAGTCTTAAACAGGTATACAAAAACAGCTTTAAATTTGTTTTTATTAATATGAAAATGAATTTGCTCTGCTTTTTTGCAATACTTCTTGTTTATGCCGTTAATATCGCGCTTGTTTTTCTTTTACAGTCGTATTTTTTGCCGGTAATTACCTTTGAATTACTGCTTTATATTTTGTTGTTCCCGTCATTCAGATATTTGCTCGTGCAGTACTGCACCTTTCCGTCAATCAAGAAGTATATTATTGACCCATATTATGCCGAGCATCCCGACGAGGATATAGAGAAACGGCAGAATCTCGGCATAGAAATTGAGAAGAAGACCGAGCCTAAGCCCGATGGCGAAGAGGAAGAGTCCGAGAACGTATTTGAAGACTAAAACGCCTAAGAGCCGCATATATTTTCTTGTAGAGCAATACAAGGAGTGGGGAATATGGGCTGTAGAATAGCCGATTTGAGAAATAAGCAGGTTGTCTGTATCAAAAACGGTTGCGTATTAGGTTATATTTATGACGTTGAGTTTAACACCTGCGAAGGAACGCTAACCGCAATTATTATACCCGGAAGACCTCGTTTTTTCGGTATTTTCGGACATGATGAGGACATTGTCATTCCTTGGTCGGAAATTGAGGTGATAGGGGAGGAAACCGTCCTTGTTACAACCGATTCCGCACCCTACACACCGCGCGCTAAAAAAGGTTTTTTTACAAATTAATTATTATTTTTTAACCGCTGATAATTTCAGCGGTTATTTTTGTAATTATTATTTTTTGATAAAATGTGCAAAATAATCACGGGAAGTGATTGAAATGAAATTTATGCGCGTTTTATCGAAAAGCGTGTTTTTTATATTTTTAATATTCGATATTTTCATCTTTTCGGTAATAGCATATCTTGATAGGACGGTAAGCGAAAATTATAAAATTAAAAGGGGAGATGTTTTAAGCTTTGAAACCTCTGTCCCTATAACCGCCGTATACGAGGGTACACGGCTTTCACAGAGCGGAAAGACCGACAACGTGGGAGAAGAGTTTAATGTAGATTTAAAGGCTTTCGGTATAATACCTTTTTCCACGGTTAGCGTCGAGGTTGTAGACGAGCTGCACGTCGCGGTTTTAGGTACACCGTTTGGTATGAAGCTCTATACCGAGGGAGTTTTGGTTATCGATTTAACCGCTGTAGAAACCGCCCACGGAAACCTAAATCCCGCAGAATCAGCGGGAATAAAAAAGGGAGATTATATAGTTTCGGTCGACGGTAAAAAGGTGACCACAAACGAGGAGCTGAGCGCGGCGGTTGAGGCGTCGGCGGGAAATGAAATGAGGTTTGAAATAAAACGTAACGGCAAAACGAAGATAATCCGTTTTTGCGCGGCGGTGTCTAAGGAAACGGGAAGTTATAAAATCGGTCTGTGGGTAAGGGACAGCTCTGCGGGAATAGGCACTCTGACCTTTTACAGCCCTGCAACGGGTGTTGTATGCGGTCTCGGTCACGGAGTATGCGACGAGGATACAGGTGAGGTATTAGAGCTTAATTCAGGCGAGCTTGTATCTGCGGAAATTATTGCCGTGGAAAAGGGTAGCTCGGGCACTCCGGGACAGCTTAAAGGAAAATTCACCTACAACACCTTAGGCGCTATTGACTGCAATGCCGAAAACGGCGTATACAGTTTTTTAAAGGGAACTATAAATCTTTCAAATTTAACCGAAATCACCCTTAAACAGGAAATAAAGGACGGAGACGCGCAAATTTTGTGTACCGTAGGCGGAAATGCTCCAAAGCTTTATTCCTGCCGTGTAAAGAAACGAACCTCGTCGTATTTGTCTCCGACACAAAACCTGCTCATTACTATAACAGATGAAGAACTGTTAAATCTTACGGGCGGCATTGTGCAAGGAATGAGCGGCAGTCCCGTTCTGCAGAACGGAAAGCTTATTGGCGCGGTGACCCACGTACTGATAGACGACCCGACAAGCGGCTACGGAATTTTTGCGGAAAATATGCTTACAACCGCTAAAGACGTAACGGAAGAATTAAAGCAAGCATCATAATATATATTTTCGCGTAGGGGCGGATGCCCACATTCGCCCCAAAATGAGTTTTATAAATAAAAAACATGAGTATCATTCTTAAAATATTACATAAAATTCGTATTATTTGTTCATTTTAGGATTATCGGTTCGATTTAGTAAGTAATCCACCGAAACATTAAAATGGTTTGCAATTTTTATGAGAGTAGAGGTCGGAATATCTATTTCTCCTCGTTCATAATTGCTGTAAACGCGTTGACTGCAGGAAAGTATTTTCCCCATTTGAATTTGTGTTAAATCGTTATCTTCACGCAAATCTCGTATTCTTTGGTACAAGGGCATATAAATCACCACCGAGTGTATTATGCTCTTATTATATGTTAGAAAGAAATTCGCTATTGACATTTAGCGGAAAATTCGCTAAAATATTAAAAGAAGATTAAGTGAGGTGATAACTTTGAATGAAAATAACATCACAAAACCAAAGTGGGTAATTTTAATTACTATTGCATTTTTTATAATACTTATGGCTCCGGTTATTTTTCCTAATTTAGGTGTTAGCGGTAAAAACGTCAAAATTACATCAACAAGTGATTCAGATGTGTATTTTAAAATTGTTTGCCCTGAATGTCATCATATTGAAGGAACTTACAGGGTTGAATTATCGAAAGGGGAGAGCCATAGCACTATTCATATGTGTAAAAAGTGCTACGAAGTCTTTGATGTTGAAATTAAAAGATAAAATTCTTAAATTAAAGGATTGTGAATATAATGAATGTTTGGATAATGAATTTAAAAGATATGCGCGATGATAAACCGCTTGATTTGCCGAAAAGCAAATTTGAATTTTGCAAAGAAAACGGTATAATAGGTATTGGTTGGGCTGGGCATGACCCGTCAAATTCTAACGATACTACTTTTCTGCAGGCTGACAATGCAATAGAAAATATGGAAGCGGGAGACTTGGTTTGGGTTAAGAATACATTTGCTGAAAATGGCGAGGAAAAATTTTATATTTGTGAAATAATAGGGAAGGCACAAGAGAGTACCGACGAAATATTTAAAGAGTACGATATTGGTAAAATGTGTACCTGTAAGTTTTATTCGGTTAAAAATTTTCCTGACGATTTTGACCCGAACAAAATTACAGGTCGCCATACTATAGAAAAAGCAAATGATACAATTTCAAATATCACACCAAAAATTTTAAGTGCAATAAAGGAAAAGGATGTTACTTCAGCTAATTCTTCCGATGAACAAAAAAATATAAATAGCCTTTTCCAAAATAAAAAAGTAATTGTTTCGTTAATATGTGTTCTTGCCATTATTTTAGGGATAATATTTGTTCCGATCTCTGTAAAAGCAGTCAACAAAAAAGCATATCCGATTTTGCCCGATGGTTTAGAATTTGGTATGACCTATGAAAATGCTTTCAAAATGGGCTATTTCGATCAATATAAAGATTTAGAATCTTTTGAGAAATTTAATAATGCAAGTTATGATAAATTCGGTAAGTATTATTTTAATTCCATGTTATCGTCAGCACCTGCAATGGCTTCATTTATTGATAAATTAAGCGCAAAGACAGGCTCAAAATCCGTGTCTTCAAGTGTTTATTTTAATCAAGATAAAGAATTATATGCGATTAATTTCGATATTGAGATGAATGAAAATGTTTTTAATAATCTTTGTAATTACTTTAAAAAGACATTCGGAAAAGGTAAAATAGTAAGCGAAGATAATAAAAAAGAAATAACATTTTCGCGTTCAGGAGTCAAGTGCTATTTTTGTAATTATTTAGGTTTAGTAACAATAACATCAACTAAGTATGAACCGAATATACCGGAAATAAGTAAGGATTCAATAAATGAAGCTTTTAATTCAATAAACTATTCATTAGACTCATATTTTAAAATGAATTTGAAGCAACTTTTAGACCAATGCGTTACAAATTTTGAAGGTGAATACTACGCACTCAATGAAATAACTCATTCCGGTTGTTTAAATGCCAGAAGTACATTTGATAAATTAAATGATTCTGCAGAGGGTGCGTATTCGGAATTTGCGCCAACATCTTATGTGGTTACCGTACATGGTGATATTTGTCAAAATCCAAGCTTACCGTATCTTATCAATGAAGATGTTGACGTAATAAAAGTTCTTTTGATTTTTGACAAAAACGAAGTATTGCAAGGTTACAAAATAATAGAGCAATGCCAAGATCTAAGCACATACGCAACGCTTTATATGATCTCATAACCTAAAATTAAATTGTTATGTGTAGGGCTGGAGATCAATATACGCCGAAGAAAAGCAACTAAAAAACGCGCACAAGGCTTAAAAACCGGTGCGCGTTTTTAAAATATTATGAAATATTTATTCAAAAGCCAAGCTCCGTGCTTTGTTGTAAAATGATACTGACGAGGACATAAAAAAATTCGAAAGGAGTATAAGCCCCGAATGTTGCTAAATTGGCATTTAGTACCCGCAAGGGCTTGTAATTCGCAAAGGGAAGTCACGCTTTAAGTGCGGTACGCCGTGACGGTTCTACGAATTGTACTAAATGAATATTTAGTATAATTAAGGGGAGTGATAAATTAAAAAAAGCCTAAATAGCTCTTTTTAATTGATTCTTCAAAATTACTCTTTTATCTGCAATAAATCATTTGCAAATTGAGATAATCTTTCACACTGCTCGTACTTTGTTCTGTAGCCTATACCGTCAATTACAACAATAGTTTTATTCGGCGGCATTAATTGAACGCTTGCTGACGAAATATCTGCTTCATTTATATTAGCAAACGGTTTCTTTCCTAAAAAAGGATATAATCCAAATATTGACAAAACTGTTAATAATATTATAGTCAATGTGAGTATTAATTTTTTCTTATTCATTCAAAGCCTCGTTTTATGTTCATTAATATAAAACACAAAATCCAAGTCTTTCGACTTGGATTTATAATGGTGATCCATCGGGGATTCGAACCCCGGACACCTTGATTAAAAGTCAAGTGCTCTGCCAACTGAGCTAATGAATCAAACAGACAGCTTAATTATTATACCAATAATACATCGAATTGTCAAGGAAAAAATTTATTTTTTTAACTAATTCACACTTTTTTCTTGCAAAAAACCGCAAAAATAATTATAATATAAATATAGTAACTGTAAAGGAGCATATAATTTGGAAAGGGACGCGGTTTCCGCCGGAGTTTCTGAGATCGGCGGTTTATTCAGTACAGCTGAAATTAAAATATTAATTTGTTACGTTATTTCTTCTATAAACGAGCCTGTTCCGGGGCGACTGCTTGCTGACGTGCTTCATTACGAGGGTATCGCCAACTGCTTTGAGGTTAACGACGCTATCGCCTCCTTAAGCAAAAGCGGTCATTTAACGCTGGTAGATGAGAAAGACGACTCATATACTATAACCGAAAGCGGTAAAAATATTGCCGAAACGCTTAAGAGCTCACTATCCTACCCTGTTAAGGACAGGGCGTATGCCGCCGCGCTTAAAATGGTATCGCAGTTCAAAAACGCAAAGGAAAGCGATTTTAAAATCACTAAAGAGAACGGAAAAAATTACATTACCTGCTCCGCAACTGATGGAGGACTTCCCTTTTTAACAGTAAAGCTTTTGGTTTCGGATGTTGAGCAGGCGCAATTTATTAAAAACAGATTTTTAAACGATAATAAAATTTATTCCGAAATAATTGAATTACTTACTAAAGAATAACCATAAAAATCCGTGCTTAGAGTTTAATCAAAGCACGGATTTTTTACTGTAATTATTTAGATTATTCACCGAACGGGAAATTAAAGGTTCCTCCCGGGCTGCTTGAACTGCTTCCTAAATTAATATCCGAGGAATAGCTCGATTCGCCTATATTTGCCTTAAGGGTAATATCAAACGCGTTTTCTTTTCCCGACTTAGAAACCACCGTAACCGAAACCTTATCGCCTGCGGAGCTTTCTTCTATAATATCAAGAACCACATCATCGCTTGTAACCTCGATTCCGTTGATACGGGTGATAACATCGCCTGCATTTACTTTACCGAAAAGGTCGCTGTCCTCTGCAACCGAAGCAATATAAAGCCCGACGTAGTCATAATCGTTAATCTCTGCGCTTACCGAGTTAATAGCGGTATAAGTAATACCAAGCTTGGCGCGGCTGACAACCTTACCCTTGCTTATAAGCTCCTCGCAAATGCGTTTCATAGTCTTTGTGGGGATAGCATAGCCTAACGAATCATAGCTTACGCCTGCAAGCTTTGAGGAGGTAATTCCTATAACCTGACCGTACATATTGACAAGCGCGCCGCCCGAGCTTCCCGGATTTATAGCGCTGTCGGTCTGGATAAGCTTAGCGGAATAGTTTGAAGTGGTTTTAACCCGTCTTTCGGTTGATGAAATAATACCCTTTGTAATGCTTGAGGCGTGGGTTGCGTCGCTCGGTCTTCCGATTGCCACAACATTTTCGCCGCAGATAATTTCTTCGGAATTTCCGAACTGTGCGGGAGTAAATCCGCTTGCGTCAATTTTAAGTATCGCAAGGTCGCTTACCTGATCGCCCGCTACATATTTAGCGTCATATTCCTTACCGTCCGAGGTATATACCTTAAACTTAGGCGCTCCGACCTCCGAATATATATGATCGTTTGTGACGATATATCCGTCCGCCGAATATAAAACGCCGCTTGCCTGCGAACCGTTACCCGCGGTATTATATACCGTAATTCCGACAACCGAAGCGTTAACCTTATCGTAAACCTCGGCGGCGGTCATTTCATCGGTTTCCTTGGGCTTAGCCGCAAGATTCAGATTAACATTCTTGCGGGTGCCGTAGCTAATACTGTTTCTGCCGAGAAAATAACCTGTAACCGATACGCCCGTAAGCAGAATTACCGCCGCCATAATCAGGGCGAACAGCTTTAATCCGCGGCTCATAGGCTTGTAATCCGTAACGGGAAGTATGTCGGAATAATTTATTCTATTCTGAGGAGACGGCGTGTTTGTGCCGAAGTCCGAATAATCAGCCTGATGTTCGGTAATTGGGGTAAATTCGCTTTCCGAGGAACAATTATCGGAATCAGTAGCCTCTAAGGAGGTATCTATCGGGTTTTCCGTATTGTTTTCGGGTTTCTGAGCGGCATAATCAGCGCCGTCCTTTTTTTCAAAAAAATCGTCCATCTTAATTCTCCGTTCTGTGCCTATAATGGTTATAAGGGTAATGTAATGCTAAATGAAGTAAAGCTGTTTTCTTGGCTGGTGACCGTAATGCCGCCGCCGTGGGCTTTTAGAATTGTTTTAACAATGTAGAGACCGAGTCCTGTGCTGTTTTTGTTTGCAGAACGGGACTTATCAACCTTGTAAAAGCGTTCAAAAACATAGGGAAGCTCCTTTTCGGGTATTCCCTTTCCCGTGTTTGTTATGGTGAAAATCATCTTTTTGCTTTCGCTTTTAAGAGCAAAATTAATCGTTCCCGACTTGTTTGTGAATTTTATCGCATTATCGACAAGGTTGTATATTACCTGATGAATAAGGTCGCGGTCGGCGCTCACTGAAACGCTCGGTATCTCGTCAAGCCCCGTGATATTGAGACCTTGCGCCTCTATGCGCTGTTCCTGACTTATTACGATTGTGCATAACAGCTCTCTGAAATCGAAAAGCTCGGGCTTTAATATGAATTCGCCCGATTCAAGCTTAGCCATACTGAGCATTGATTGCACAAGTCGGGAGAGCCTTTTCACCTCGTCCGATACGATTGTAAGGTAGTAACGCTGTTTTTCAGGCTCGATTGTCCCGTCAAGGATACCGTCAATAAAGCCCCCGATTGTTGTCATAGGAGTTTTAAGCTCGTGCGAAACGTTAGCTACAAAGCTTTTTCTCATTCCCTCAAGCTGTACTAAGGAGTTTGTCATCTGGTTAAAGGAGACCGCGAGCTCCCCTATCTCATCGTCGCTTGTTACGGGAATACGCTTAGAAAAGTCGCCCTTTGCCATGGCCTTTGAAGCCTCCGACATAAGCTTTAAGGGCTTCGTCATACGGTAGGTCATTGCGTAAATAGCAAAGAACATAAGCGCAATAGGCAGTACCGCCGAAAGCAGATAAAGCTTTATTATGGTGATCATAAGCTCACGTATCGCAGAAAGGGGTGCCGCGCTGAATACGGTTCCTATTTGCTTGTTATTCTCGCCGTAAACAGGCTCCGAAGCTATATAATGCGGATTTTTGTAAATTTCAAGGGTGCTTAGCTTAAAGGACGACTTGCCGCCCGAGGTATTAATTTCATTTTTCGGAATAATTTTTTCGGAATGGAAGCACTTGCCGCTTTCAACCCAATCGTCACAGCCGCAAATAATAACCTCTCCTGTGCTGTCCGCCAAAAAAATATCAATATCCGAAACCGAAGCCAAAGCGTTTACGGTTTTAAAAAAGTCCTCGGTTTTAATAGCTCCGACAGAAAGCTCGGAAATATACTCGGTAACCTCCGTACAGCTTTTACTCAAGGACTTATACTTGGTTTTTGCAAGATAACTATTAAGCGCAAAGGAGAGTATCATCATCATAACCGATAAGCTGAAAACGATTATGAGGGTAGTCATAAAAAAGTACTTCTTGAAAAGCTTAAGCTTCATAAGCCTATTTTACCTCGAACTTATAGCCAACGCCCCAAACGGTTTTAAGGCTCCATTCGTCGGATACGTTTTCAAGCTTTTCGCGCAGGCGCTTAACGTGAACGTCAACCGTGCGGGAGTCGCCGTAATAATCAAAGCCCCATACCTCGTCGAGCAGCTGGTCGCGGGTGTAAACGCGGTTGGGATTGCTCGCAAGGTGGTATATAAGCTCCAGCTCCTTGGGCGGCGTATCAATTTTTACTCCGTTAACCTCAAGCTCGTAGTTAGTTAGGTTAATTCTAAGCTTGTCATACCTGACCTCGCTTATCTGGGAGGACTTGTCATTATCGTGGGTTCTTCTTAACACCGCCTTGATTCTGGCGATAACCTCCTTGGTGTCAAAGGGCTTTGATACATAATCGTCCGCGCCCAGCTCCAAGCCTAAAATTTTATCAAAGGTCTCGCCCTTTGCGGTAAGCATTATTATCGGAACGTCGCTGGTTTTGCGGATTTCACGGCAAACCTGCCAACCGTCAAGCTTAGGAAGCATAATATCAAGCAGAATAAGGTCGGGGGAATATTTGGAGGCGTAATCCACAGCCTGCTCTCCGTCGTTCGCGACAACGGTATCAAACCCATCCTTTTCAAGATATAGTCTTAAAAGCTCGCATATGTTTTCGTCGTCGTCCACAATAAGTATTTTATATTGCATATTGAACAGCCCCTTATTTTTTATTACAACTCTATTTAAATATAATAATATAATATTTTTATTACGAAAATATGAATAATTGTAACTTTAGTATTAAAAGATTATCTTCAAGGCGGATTAATTAAGGAAAATTAAAAGCAAGCTCGGCAAAAGCAGGAAAATAAGGCTTATGCAGAGCTTGTTTGCTTTTTAAGAGACGAATGGGGTTGGCTGTATTGCATTTTGCGGGGTTACCGACTAAGATCTGAATCGCGGAACGGATTTGCCCTTTTTAAGTACCGCGCCGTCCTTAAAGTTATTGGCTGAATATGAGGGTTATTAATCAAGAATAACCGATTTTTTCTTGCCGTTTTTCTCAGGTAAAAAATGTGCGTGATCCAAAACTTTCCCCTCTTATAACGTAAACCTATGAAATACCTTTTTGCCCTTTTT
>JBJEOE010000060.1:0-45308 GCA_051880555.1 Acutalibacteraceae bacterium | reverse complement strand
CATTTCCATTTTAAGCTTATCGTAAAGCAGCTGCTGTCTTGCAACGCTGTCCTCCGCGGCGGCCTTCATACTGTCCGCCTTAATCCGGGCGGTCTTAACCATATCCTCAAGCTCTTTTTCAAGCTTTGCCTTACGCTCCTGCGCTTTAAGCTCAAAGGCGGTGGCAAGCTCCTTTTCCCTCGCGGTAATTACCTCAAGATTAGTTTCGGCGTTCTTTACAATCTGCTCGCTTTTTTGCTTTGCCTCATCAACAATCTGGTCGGCAAGCTTCTGCGCGGAAACAAGCACGTTCTGAATACTGTTCTGCGAGCTTTTAAGGCTCTCGATTTCCTTATTCATAGCTTCAATCTTAGCCCTGTATTCCTTAACCGCACGGTCGAATTGGGCGTAGTCAGCCTCAATTCTGTCAAGCAGTACGTCAACCTCCTCCTGCTTGTAGCCGCTCATTGATTTTGAAAATTTAACATTCCTGATTTCAGCAGCGGATAACATTTAATTGCCTCCTAAATATATTTCTTATAATTTATTACAATCCTGTTCTTTTTTGTCCTGCCGTCGAGTGAGTCGATTACAAACCTGCCCTTGCCGCGAACCGAGATTATATCTCCCGCTAAGACCGACTTTGTCGGTTTTATAACCGTTACGGAATTTACCGAAACAAAGCCGTCCGCCAGCACCTCTAAAGCCCTTGCGCGGGAAAAGCCGCACAGAGCGGCAATTACGCAGTCTATCCTGTCCGAGGCGGCGGTATCCGAAAAATCGGCAAGCCTGTCTGCCACCGGGAGGGGCGAAGTAAAGCCTTCGGTCACCTTGACACCCGTTTTCCCGATTTTCGTCACCTGAGATTTTATATAATCCTTTATTTCGTCTGTGACAAACGCCACGGCGCGACTTTGCTCTACCAAAATATCCCCTACCGTCTCGCGTTTTATCCCCAGCGCCATAAGCGAGCCCAGAAAATCGCGGTGGGAAAGGGTATCGCCCTCGCGAAAGCTAAAGGTAATTGCGCTTATCGGAAAATCGTCCTCCTCCATCCAGTCGGGGAAACAACCCAGCATAAGCCTTTCCGCTGTCTCATAGCCGCCGAAAAAGACGGTGCGGCAGGGTGCGTTTTTAAGTAATCGCTCAGCCAAAACCGCCTCGGCGGCAGAGAGAAAGCCTAAATATTTAGGTTTCGAGGATTTGACGCAAATTTCGGCGGTATCCTCTATTCTCGCCTTAAAAAGCTCGGTTTCCATTAAAAGTAGGACTTAGCTCCGTCGTCAAATTCGTCGAGCATAAGCTCTCCCATAACGTCCACATTGGTGGGAACAATTATAAAGGTGCTGTTTGCAACCTTACGAATATTGCCGCCGTTAGCATAGGCAACGCCGCTTAAAAAGTCTATAATTCTGCGCGAAACATCGCGGTTTGCCGCCTCAAGATTCAAAACAACCGTCTTTTTAGCGTTTAAGTGGTCGGCAATTGAGGTAACGTCCTCAAAGCGGTCGGGCTTCACAAGCACCACCTGCATCTGCGACTGGTTAAAGCTTACGGTTTTTCCTTTGCCGCCCGAACGTACCGTCGGCTCACTGCGGCGGGGTTGAGGCGCTTCATAGGCGGAAGCCTTTTTCGGCTTTTCAACCGGCTTTTCTTCCTCTACATCTTCAATCTCATCGTCAAACTCGTCCTCTTCGGGTACGCTCATTATGTTCTTAATGCTATCCAAAAGTCCCATTTTTCTGCTCCTTTATTATTTATTATTATATATGCGCCTGCCGAAAAGCGAGGTGCCCACCCTTACAAGGTTAGCCCCCTCCTCCACGGCAATATCAAAATCATTTGACATTCCCATAGACAGAACGCTCATACTACTATTATCTATGTTTTTGTCCCGTATGTCAATAAACAGTTTATACATTTCGCGGAAATATTTTCGGCTTTCTTCGGGCAAATCGATAGCGGGGGGTATCGTCATAAGTCCCTTTACCCTTATTCCGTCTAATTTTGCGACCTCTCTGACCGCTTTTTCGGCTTCTTCAGGAGCAAAGCCCGACTTTGACTCCTCCCCGCCGATATTAATTTCAAGAAGCACGTCCATAATAATTCCGCGCTTTTGCGCCTGCTTTGAGATTTCATTAGCAAGCCTTAACGAATCCACCGATTCAATCATTTCAACCTTATCGATAATATCCTTAACCTTATTGGTCTGCAAATGCCCGATAAAGTGGCTGTGCGCGGGTTTTAAAAGACTGTGCTTTGAAAGTAGCTCCTGCACGCGGTTTTCGCCTATGTGGGTAATTCCCTTTTCTATCGAGTAATTGATTGTGTCCGCGTCCACCGTCTTTGTAGCGGCGAGGAGGGTTATTTCGGATATATCCCGCCCCGATTTTTCCGCCGCGCCTTTAAGCCGTTTTAAAACCCCTTCGTAGTTAAGGTCAAAATCCTCAGCTGATAATTTTTCCATCATAAAGGTTCTTTCCTTTCACAATAACCTCGTCGTAGAGTCTAAGCACATTGTCATCGCCGGTCTGCTTTTCGCAAATCATATAATCCCCGTCGGTAAACAACACATTGACCTCGACGAACTTCACCTGCATACCCGTAAGAACGTAAACCCCGAGCTTTGAATCAACGACTCGGCGGGCGCTTGTGGGCACCTTTAAGCCGCTGTATTCCTTTTTAACGACCGTCATAGGGCCTGTTCTCATAGCGGCAAGCTCGCTGTTCATATCGTTGCAGGCGAAAAGCACAACCGCTCCCCCTGAGCTTTCGGAAATATTTATTTTGCTTACGGTCACAGGCAGCTTCGGATAGCTTTTCACCGAGGTGTAAATCGTGAGGGCGTCGCCCTCCTTATAGTTCAAGGATTCGTTTATGGAAACCTCTGCGGCGATATACCATTCGTAGTCGGAGACTATTTTCCCTACCGTATTATCGGCGACGGTCTCCGCCTTAATACCGTTTAAAAACTCGGGGGTAATGCTTTCGGGATTTTCACAGGTAAGCACGGTTTCGTAACCGTCCGCCTTTGAGACGAAATAGCCCGATTTCTCCGCCCTTAAAGTACCCTTTGCCGCAGGCAGAGAGGCGGCAAGCTGATCCTTTTCTGCCTTAAGAGCAGAAAGCTGAGCCGAGAAATCCGCCGTTTCGCCCATAGCCGCCTGCCGCCTGTTATAGGCAGAGAGAAGCTCGTCCGATTTATCGGAAAGGGTATCGAAATTTCCGTTCGCACCGCAAATAATCAGATTATTCAAATTCTGGCGAACCTTTGCGTTTATCATATCAAGATCCGCCGCCTCTAAATTGTTATAGCTCAGCATTTCCTCAATATCGGCGATTTTACCGTTTACCGAATCTATACGTTCAAGAATAATCGAGGCGGATTCGCTGTCGTAAATATTGGCGATTACTCCGTCCTTTGCCACACGGTTGCCGTCGCCGATTAAAAAATGCAGTACTCCGCTGTCCCCTGCCGAAACCGGCGTTTCGTTTCTGATTATTACTCCCGTGATGTTAAGCCCGTCCGACATATCCGAAAAAACCGCCGTTTCGGTTTTTACAGGCTTATAAAGGGAGGAAACCGCCTGATGCACCGCAAAAACCGCGATAAGCAGAATAACAAAGCCCTTAAGCACCGTTGTTCCTTTCAATTAAGGCTCCTCCCTTTCCAAAAATTTCTCGGTAATTTCTGCGGCAAAAGCCGCCGCGTCATCTGTTTCATCGGCGTATATCCAATTAATGCGCTTGTCCCTGTTAAACCAGGTAAGCTGTCTTTTGGCGTACCGCCTTGTCTGCCTTTTAAGGTTCTCTACCGCCTCGTCAAGACTGCATTTTCCCTCAAAATAGCCCGACAATTCCTTATGCCCTATTGCCTGAACCGCGCCGCCGTTATTTAAAAGCGCGGTCTTTGCCTCCTCTAAAAGCCCGTTTTTAAGCATAATATCAACCCTTAGGTTAATTCGCTCGTAAAGCCTTTCTCGGTCTCGGTAGGTAATGCCTATTAAAAGCGGCTCGATATATTTTTCCCCCGTATGGGAGGCGGCGTTCTGCTCGGTAATTGTTTTGCCCGTCGTCCTATACACCTCAAAGGCGCGGATTATTCGGCGGCGGTTGTTAGGGTGAAGCCTTGCCGCGGTATCGGGGTCAAACTCGGCTAATTCTTTAAGCATCTGTTCCGCTCCGATTTCGTCAAAGCGGTCTTCAAGCCTTTTTCTTAGCTCATAATCTGTTTTTTCCTCGGTATATTCGGTATTGTCGGCAAGGGAGCTTATATAAAGCCCCGTACCGCCGACTGCTATGGGCAGCTTGCCCCTGCTTTCTATATCCTTTATTATACCGCGCGCCGCCGTGACGTAATCGGCAACCGAAAAGCTCTCCGTGGGCTCTAAAAATTCGAGCATATGGTGGGGTATACCCCGCATTTCCTCTTTTTCGGGGGCGGCGGAGGCTATGTGTATTCCCTTATAAATCTGCATTGAATCGGCGGAAACCACCTCGCCCGAAAACCTTTCGGCAAGGGATATGCCAAGCGCCGTTTTGCCCGAGGCGGTGGGACCTACAATAAAGACCGTCTTAATACTGCTCATTGTATTCTTCCGAACTGCTTTTCAAGCTCGCGCCGCTTAATTTCAAAGGCGACGGGACGACCGTGCGGACAGTACATTATATCGTCCGAATAAAGCACCCTTTCGGCTAATTTTTTCTGCTCTAATGGGCTTGTCCTGCTCCCCGCCTTAATCGCCGCCTTACAGGCAACGGTATGGTAGAGATTATCAAGCCTTTCAAGCCCCGCCGAATGATTTTTAATAAGGCTTTCGGCAAGCTCGCTTATCACCGGCTCGGCATCCTCGCCGGTAAGGGTGGCGGGAACGGATAAAATCCTAACCGAGCAATTTCCGAAATCCTCTATTTCAAAGCCCGCGCGGCAAAGCTCCTCTATATTCTGCATAATCGCCGAGTATTCCTCCCGCGGCAGAACCGCCGTGACGGGGGTAAGCAGACATTGCACCTCGGTCTGCTCATTGTTTTTAAGCTTGTTATATAAAATACGCTCGTGGGCGGCGTGCTTGTCAATCATAAAAACGCTGTCGCCCATCTGGACGATAATGTAGGTTGAAAACGCCTCGCCTATAAGTATTATTTCGGGGCGTTCGTCCTCGCTGTCTTTTGTTATGTCAACCTCTACCGCCTTAGAAGCTACCTTTTTTACAGTTTCGGTATTTTGCAATATAGGCGGTGCTTCGATTGGTTTAGGCTCATTTTCGGCTAAAACAGGCTCCACCTTTTCGCCCTCACTGCCCACAGTCGAATAATTATCCATAAAAGTCGGTCTTGAGGAGCTTCTGAGGGTTGTGTTGTTTTTGTGATTATGTAAACCAATATTTTCAGGGTACGCCCTTTCCGCAACCGTCGGCTCCTTTATCGCCTGCTGGCGGTACTCAGCGGTGTTCATACGGCTGAAGGGGTTAAAAACAGGCTCTTTAAACTTCACCTCGGGTCTTGTATCCCCGACGGTGAGGGCGTTTTTAACCGCCGCGTATACCGCGTCAAAAATACGCCTCTCGTCCGAAAAACGCACCTCTGTCTTAGCGGGGTGAACGTTTACGTCCACCGTATCAAACGGAACGGTGAGATAAAGCACAAAGGCGGGGAATTTTCCCACCATAGCGCTGTTTTTATACGCCTGCTCCGCCGCCGCGGAAACCGTACCCGAACGGACAAGTCTTCCGTTTAAAAAGACAAACTGATAATTCCTTGTAGGTCTGCAGGAAACCGGCTTGCAGGTAAGCCCCGAAACGGCAACCCGCTCCCGCTCCCCCGAAACGGGGATAAGGGTATTTGCAAGCTCACGGCCTAAAACGCTGTAGACTGTGCCGTTTATTTTCCCGTCACCTGCGGTGTTAAGGGTCTGCTTGCCGTCGCGGATAAACCTAAAAGCGATTTCGGGGTGGGAAAGGGCAATTCTGTCGACTACCGCGGCGGCGGAGTTCGCCTCGGAAACGTCCTTTTTTAAAAACTTCATACGGGCGGGGGTGTTGTAAAAAATATCGCGGATAATAATTGTGGTCCCGTCGGGACAGCCCGCCTCCTCGTAAAGGGTCTCTTCTCCGCCCTCGATTATATAATGAGTGCCAAGCTCGTTTTCTTTGGTCTTAGTAAGCAGCTCAACCTTAGCTACCGAGGAAATCGCCGCAAGCGCCTCGCCGCGAAAGCCCAAGGTTGCTATTGAGTTTAAATCGTCGTCCTTTTTAATTTTACTTGTGGCGTGGCGCAAAAAAGCCGTGGGAACGTCGCCGTGCTCAATTCCGCAGCCGTTGTCGGTAATCCTTATGTAGCTTATTCCGCCCCCGGTTATCTCGACGGTGATATTGTCCGCCCCCGCGTCAATCGAGTTTTCAACAAGCTCCTTAATAACCGAAGACGGGCGCTCCACAACCTCCCCCGCGGCGATAAGCTCGGCAACCTGCTTAGGTAAAAGATTAATTTTCGGCATTTTTACGCCTCCTTTAAAACTGATTTTTAAATTGCTTTCGCTTTACTTACAATATCGAAAAGTATCTGCATTGCCTCAATCGGCGTAAGGGTATTTACGTCAATGCTTTGAAGCTCACGGAGAATATCCTGCGCCCCCTGCATTTCAAGGGGCAACTGCATATCGGGGTCGGATACGGTCTTGTAGGTCACAATCCCCTCCTCCTCGGTTTTCTTTAAAATCTGCTTAGCGCGTTTTATAACCTCGTCGGGTATGCCGCCCAGCTTTGCAACCTCTATGCCGTAGCTGTCGTCCGCGCCGCCACGTACAATGCGCCGCAGGAAGGTTATATCGTCGCCCCGCTTTTTGACGGCGATATTATAATTTTTAACCCCGTCAAGCTCGTTTTCCATCTCGGTAAGCTCGTGGTAGTGGGTGGCGAAAAGCGACTTAGCGCCCAGCTTTTTCTTATCCGCCACAAATTCCAGCACTGCCCTCGCTATCGACATACCGTCAAAGGTGGAGGTTCCTCTGCCAATCTCGTCCAGGATTAAAAGACTTTTTTCGGTAGCGTTTTTAAGAATTTCGGCGACCTCGCTCATCTCGACCATAAAGGTAGACTTGCCCGCCGCCAAATCGTCCGACGCGCCGACTCTAGTGAAAATCGCGTCAACCAGACCGATTTCTGCGGTCTCAGCCGGAACAAAGCAGCCTATCTGCGCCATAAGGGTGATAATCGCGACCTGCCTCATATAGGTGGATTTTCCCGCCATATTAGGACCTGTTATTATAGCACAGCGGTCGTCCTTCATATTAAGAAAGGTATCGTTCGAGACAAAGGGAGTGCTTATCACCTGCTCGACAACAGGGTGTCTTCCCGATTTTATCATTATAGTGCCGCTGTTATTAACAAGGGGACGGCAATAGCGGTTATTAACCGACACCTCCGCAAAGGAGCAAAGCACGTCCAGCCTTGCGATAGCCGCGGCGGTCTTCTGAAAGCGTACAAGCTCGGCGGCGGTCTTTTTCCTTATACCGTCGAATATTTCATATTCCAGCTGAACAATGCGGTCCTTAGCGGTAAGCACCCGCTTTTCAATTTCCTTTAGCTCCTCTGTAATAAACCTCTCGCAATTAGTAAGGGTCTGCTTTCTTATGTAATCCTCGGGAACCTTGTCAAGGAAGGAATTGGTAACCTCAATGTAATATCCGAAAACCTTGTTAAAGCGGACGCGGAGGTTTTTAATGCCCGTCCGCTCCCGTTCTCTTGCTTCAATATCGGATAAAAAGCCGGTTCCGCTGTTCATATCGCCCCGCAGAGCGTCAACCTCCGCGCTGTACCCCTTTTTAATAAGACCGCCCTCCCGCACCGAAAAGGGCGGATTTTCCTCAATCGAGCTGTCAATAAGCTCGGCTATATCCTCTAAGGTATCAATATCCGAGTAAATTTCCTTTAGCATTTTACAGTTAACCGAGGAAATCAGATTTTTAAGCAAAGGAAAGCGGTGCGCCGTCGCCGAAACCGCGATAAGGTCGCGGGCGGACGCCGTACCGTAAACCACACGGGACATAAGCCGCTCAACGTCCCGTATGCCCGACAAATATTCGGCTATTTCTCCGCGAAGCACGGTATCCGAGCAAAGCTCCTCTACCGCGTTCTGCCGCAGATTTATCCCCGTAATACTTATAAGCGGCTTTTCAAGCCAGCCTCTCATAAGCCGCTTGCCCATTGCGGTTTTGGTTCTGTCAAGCACCCACAAAAGGGAGCCCTTTTTGGACTTTGAGCGCATAGTCTCGGTAAGCTCTAAATTGCGTATCGCGGTCATATCGAGCCGCATATACTGACTGCCCGAATAGACGTCAATTTTATTCACCGCAATATTACCACTTTTACCCGTTTCGTAAAGGTAGTCTATAAGCGCGCCCAACGCCGAAAGCATAGGCTCATTAAGGGCTTCAAGCTCCTCCGCCTTAAAATGCTTTAAAGCAAGGGGCTTTGTTCTGTCCGCCAAAAAGCTTTCGCTCGGTCTTACCGTAACCATAGCGGTAAAATTCTCGCTAATATATTCAAAAAGGGAAGCAAACTCCGTCTCTAAGCTCTCCGACAGTAAAAGCTCGCTCGGAGAAAAACGGGTAAGCTCGTCTATAGTCCTCTGCTGTGCGCCGTCATTTTCAAGGCAGGTGACGTGACATTCGCCGGTCGAAATATCTGTAAAGCAAAGCCCTACTCCTTCGCCGCAGGCAGAAACGGCGGCAAGGTAGTTGTTTCTGCCCTCGTCGAGCATTGCGTCCTCAATCACCGTACCCGGGGTCACGACCCTTATAATATCCCGCTTTACAAGCCCCTTTGCGGTGGCAGGGTTTTCGGTCTGCTCGCAGATTGCTACCTTATACCCCTTTTCTACAAGCCGCGCTATATACGCTTCACAGCTGTGATAGGGCACTCCGCACATCGGCGCCCGCTCATCCTGCCCGCAGTCCTTGCCCGTTAGCACCAAATCAAGCTCCTCCGACGCCGTTTTCGCGTCATCGTAGAACATTTCGTAAAAATCGCCGACCCTGAAGAAAAGAATACTGTCCTCATTTCGGGATTTTATTTCTATATACTGCTTCATCATCGGAGACAGCTCCGCCACTTCAACTTCCCCCGCTTTCGGTTAATTTTTACTTTTTTAATGACAGCCGCCGCAGGATTCACAGCTGCCCGTACAGGCAGAATGTGTATCACAGGTCATGGGATCCTCGCCGTCAAGGCTCTTTGAAATAATTGTGTTAACCTCGTTTACCATAGTATCAAGCTCCGCCTTTGCGGTGTTGTACTCCACCATTGCGGGAGAGGACATAATATCGCTGTAAACCTTTCTTAGCTTTTCGTTAAGCTCCTTAACCTTATCGTCGTTCTTATCGTCGGAGCTAACCTCTCTGTCAAGCTCCATACGCACAAGGTTAAACTGACCTATCGCGTCCTGTAAATCCTTGTCGGAATCGTTTGCAAGCCTTGCCTTTGCGTAGCGGATAAACCGCTCGTCCTGCTGAATAGCCATTCCTAATTCTCTTGCCTTGTCTATAACCTTCATTGTAAAATTTCCTCTCTGTATTTATTCTGCCGTGCCTGATAGCACGCCGTCATATGAATTTACTTTAACGTTTACGAATTTACCAAGCATACTCTCGTCGCCCTTAAATTCAATAACCGCCGTTCCCGAATTGTGACCCGACATAAAGCCGTCCCTTCCGCCCACGCTGTCACAAAGCACCTTATAGGTTTTGCCTATGTGCTTTCTAATATTCCTTTCGGCGATTTCCTCCTGAACCTTTAAAAGCTCCGAAAACCATTTCCCCTTTTCCTCCCTCGAAACGGGGTCGTCCATCACAGCGGCGGGCGTACCCTCGCGGGGGGAATAGATAAAGGTGAAAAGTGAGGTAAACTCAACCTCCTTTACAAGGCTTAAAGTCTCCTGAAAGTCCTCGTAGGTCTCGCCGGGGAAACCGACTATAATATCCGAAGTCAGCGACAAATCGGGAATCTGCTCCTTTGCGTAATTAACAAGCTCTAAGTACTTCTCTCGGTCGTACCGCCTGTTCATACGCTTTAAAATTCGGTCGCTCCCGCTCTGGAAGGGCAGGTGCAGATGACTGCTTACCTTTTCACAATCCCTTATGGTATCAATAAGCTCCCTTGTGCAGTCCTTCGGGTGGGAGGTCATAAAGCGGATTCTGAAATCCCCGTCAAGAGCGTTTATCCGCCTTAAAAGCTCGGCGAAATTTACGCCGCTGTCGGTACCCTTGCCGTAGGAATTGACATTTTGACCCAACAGGGTAATATCCTTATACCCCGCCGCAATCATTTCCCTTGCCTCGGCTAAAATTCTTTCAGGCTCCCGCGAGCGCTCCCGCCCCCTAACATAGGGAACAATGCAGTAGGTGCAGAAATTATCACAACCGTACATAATAGGAAGCCACCCTTTAAAGCTTCCGTCCCTCTTAATCGGCTGATCCTCGGGTATCTCGGCGTTATCGAGGGTTAAATCGAAAACTCGCTTTCCTCCCGACAGGCGTTTATAAATAAATTCGGGCAGTCTGTACTGCACCTGGGTGCCGAAAACCATATCCACATAAGGATAGCTTTTCTTAATTTTGTCCGCAACGCTCTGCCTTTGCGCCATACAACCGCACACCGCGACTATAATATCGGGATTTTCCTTTTTAAGCGCCTTTGTAGTGCCGATATTGCCGTAGACCCTGTCCTCGGCGTGCTCGCGCACCGCGCAGGTGTTGAAGATTATAAACTGCGCGTCGGACATATCCTCGGTAATATCATACCCGCATTTTACGAGCATACCCTTAAGTCGCTCGGAATCGCTGACATTCTGCTGACAGCCAAAGGTCACCACGCAGGCATTAGGCGTTTTTTTGTATAATTTAAGCGCGAGCGCGGCGACTCTTTCCGCATATGCGCTCTGCTCCGCCGAAAAATCGGCTGTGCTTACCGCTTTTGGCAATTTTGATTCTCCGTTCAATCTGTAATCAATTTATTATACAATAAAAACCGCCGCATGTAAAGACTTTGCGACGGTATAATTTTAACCAAACTGTAAATTTAGATGTTAGACGATGAAAAATCATATTTGATACAGTAGCGCGGTGACTTGCTCCAGCAGTCTAATATCTAATGTCTAACATCTAACGTCTAAATTGACATGCAATAGGTTTTGCAGAACGTCCCATTTTTTGTTTTTCACCTCGCATATGTGATTTAGGGAGTTTACGCGAGAAAACAGAGGGAGGGCGGTATCGCTCTTAGGGGTCGGAAACTTTTTTAGGCTCCCCTGGGTTTGAAGCAAAAAACAGTGCCTCAACGTGTAATTTTACGCCGTTTTTAAATTCTGCTGCTATGTGTGGATGAGCTCGAATTGTAAACGGTATAGATTATTATTACTGTTTGAAGTTGACTGCAAAATCGGTTAGTTATGCCGAGGATATGCGCTTATCCCCCTCGAGTGCGATTATACTATGTATTCCCTCTGCTCGCTTTTTGGCAAGCTGAACAGCTGAAATGCGTCCGTTTTTGAATGTAAAGCGCTTTGCAACTCTGTGTCTGTCCATACGCAACCGCTTAGCGACCTCGCTCGCATTACGCAAAGGCTTGCCGTTAAATGCTTCGTTAATCACCGCCAGTTGTTCGCGGAAAGTTTCTTTTTCCCTCGGTATATTCTCACCACCCTTCAATTTGCCGGAATGTCCTATTACACGATTAATCGATAGCAATATATCCGATATGCACCGGGAGCGGCTCTGCTATAGCGACGGCTTACAAGCGGCTGTGAAAGGAGAGAGCAAATAATGAACACCTATACACCCGAAAGCGCTTAATTTTCCTCTCTTGCGGTGCGCCAACACCAAAGCGGGGCTGTATTAGACGGAGCCGTTACATTGTAGCAACCGCCATTAACCCGATACAATGTTTTCCTAACAAGATAAATCCGCTCCCATATAAGCGATAACGGGAGCGGTTTAATGTTTTTCAGCTTTCATAATGCACGGCTTACAGCACGACCGTAAACCCCAAAAGCAGGGCGAAATTTAAGCGATAAACCCCAAATAAACCCCAAAAACGGCATTATGTAAACCTGACAGAGCAAACTAAAAACCGCAACCCAAAGCTCAAGAATGGCTTAATGGCGCGGTTTATAGGTTGGTGCCGCTGGCCGGACTTGAACCGGCACGGTATCGCTACCGAGGGATTTTAAGTCCCTTGTGTCTGCCTATTCCACCACAGCGGCATATTATACATAATATAATATTTGTGCGGTTTTGTCAAGTGTTTTTTGTATTTGAGTTTTCAAAATAAAAAAATTCAAAAAAACTCTTGACATTATAAAAATTTGAGATATAATAATATCACTGCATGATTTTGGGGAATTGTGTAACGGTAGCACGACAGACTCTGACTCTGTTTGTTGGGGTTCGAATCCCTATTCCCCAGCCAAACTGTCTGCAAGTTCTGTGATACACTCATAGGACTTGCACACAGTTCGTTTTTATTTGTTAATATGCATATTGGTCCTGAAACGCTTTTCTGTCCTACCCTTTGGCTCACAGTACAGGTCGGAGTTACACGGCGTTTTGTCAGTTCTCTGCAGGTAGCAACCTTTGGATCGGAAAGGTTGGCTCGCTCGCCCTTTCGGGGTCGTGGCATAACTGTTAGCAAGGAAAAGACACGTTATAAACGTTTCGGGTATGCTATTAAGTTGTGATTATTTATATAATCGTTGTCATACAACGGTTATAACAAAAAATTACCGCCAAATCCTTTGGTCGTTCAAAGCAAAAGGACTTGACGGCATATCTAAAATGCGGTAAAGTAATACCGACATATTAGTGCGCATCACGCATTCTTTGTACTTTAAACGAATCCACATTCGTTTAACAGTCGGTAAGCTTTTCTTGCAGGAGAAGCTTACCGGTGGTGCGTGCGTATATACACCACACGGCAGCCTTAAAGGGCTGTTATTTTTTTGTTTCTGTAACCATTATAATCCAAAATTATGATTTGTCAAGAGTTTTATTTTGTCGAAACTTGGATTTTATAGGTTTTTGATGTAAAAATAAACAACGGAAATTTACAAATAAGGATGAATTGAAGTGGATTCTAATTATTTTAAATGCAGCAATATTAAAGGAGACCTGTATTTTGGTAAGGGCGCAGGTAAGCATATAGAAAAAGCCATTAATGCAGCCACAAAAAGTATAAAGATAGTTGTACCATACATATCGCATGATTTTTTAAAGAAACTTGTTGAAAAACAAATCTCCGGCGTCGACGTAACTTTGATAACATTGTCTGATAATTTTTATCAACAAAAGCAAAATATTTATCCATTGATTTCACAAGAAAGAATTGTTGATGCTCAAATTGTGGAATGTAATAAACGTGCCAGACGTTTATCTATAATCCGCAATATTCTAATATTTGCAATGATTATAATGTTTGTAATTGTATCTGCAATATTCCTATTATTTACGGATGCTAATGATTTTCAAGAATTAACAAATAATTTTAAAAGATGGTTCTCGATTGTAGCAAGTTCCGTATATTTATTTCTTATTATTCTTGCTATATTATCTTCTAAAATTAATTATCAAAAAGACCATTATTACATATATCATCAAAAATTAAATAGAGTAAAAATATTTAAAAGCGGCAGTAAATCTAAACAGATTATACATTCAAAGATATATGTTATAGATGATGTTACTGCTTATATTGGCTCTTTAAATTTCACTTATAACGGTTTTTATCTCAACAAGGAAACTTGCATAACAATAAACGATAGAGACACTGTGAACTCAATTGCAGACTATATTGAGGCTGTATATAATGACAGTGAAATAGCTTGCTCAAGCATTAAAGACATAGCAAGACTCGTATATATAGAACCGTAAAAAACTGAAAGTGACTTTCAGTTTTTGAGGGTTTTGAGTGACTTTCAGTTTTTGAGGGTTTTAACTTGACAATTCGGAATTATCGGGATATAATATAAATACAAAAGGCGTTATCCGATAGACGGTTAGCCCTCAAGCTTAGTTAAAAGAAATCAACCGCAACTTTTTGGACGAAGGGCGGTTATTTCTTTTTGGTTATATCAATAACAAGTGTTATAATTGCAACAATGAGTGTTCCGAAAAGGAATAAATCATTATATGTAACCATAAGCACCGCCCCCTTTCAAAGAGGGCGAAAAGTACCCTCTTGAAATAAGAGGGCTAACCGCCTACCGTTTAAGGACAACGCCTTAAGAGTGCCTTTCGGCACTATGCGTATTCTAACATATTCTGCGAATTATGTCAAAGCTTTCAAAAAACTGAAAGTGACTTTCAGTTTTTTGAGGATTTTAACTTGACAATTCGGAATTATCGGGATATAATATAAATACAAAAGGCGCTGTCCGATAGACGGTTAGCCCAAATAAAGTGTTAAAAAAATAACTGCTACAATTTGGTCGTTGGGGCGGTTATTTTTTTATGCTTATTATGTAACCGATAACAAGTATCAGAAAAATTATGATAAATGTTTCCTGTTGCATAGCATCACCCCCCTTGGAGCAAGAGGGCAAATGCCCTCTGTAAATCAAAGGGCTAACCGCCTACCGTTTAAGGACAACGTCTTAAGAGTGCCTTTCAGCACTATCCGTATTCTAACATATTCTGCGAATTATGTCAAATCTTTCAAAAAACTGAAAGTCACTTTCAGTTTTTGAAGATAATAACAAACGCGCCCACGGTTTGAAGGTGAGTGCGTTTGTTTGTTAATTAATTATAAATATTGCAGCGGTGTCCGACCGAAAGAGCCAGTATAATTAGTTCGTTATCTTTAATTTCACAAATAAGACGGTAATCACCGATTCGGTATCTCCATTGACCCGCTCGGTTTGCCGATAAGCCTTTGCCGTGTTGCCTTGGGTCAGAGCAATTCACAAGATTTTTTTCAATCCACGATTTTATTATACGCTGAGTATATTTATCTAATTTTTTAAATTCTCTGTCAAACCGTGTTGTTGTTTCGACGCTGTATTTCATAAATCAAGTTCCTTCCACAGTTCAGAAACAGGGCGGCTCTTTTTACTGCTTTTAACGTATTCAGCATACGCTTCGTCTGCCACAGTAATATCGTATTCATCCTCAATACGCTCAAATAAGGCCCTTTTAAAAGCCTCTGAGGTAGTAATAGAATGTAATTTAGCGTAACTGTCGGCAAGCTTTTTTTCTTCTTCGGTCAGTCTTATCGAAAAACTCATTATATCGCTCCTTTCTCTGTAATACATTGTACTACAAATTTCCGAGTTTGTCAATACGTTTTTATTTTTCTTAAAAATATCGGTAAAGATATTATATGCAATATTCGGATTCTTCCTTTAAATCTCTACTCCAAGACGTAAATTGCTTTTTTTAGTTGTTCTTTTTCAAGCCAGGCATATATTGAGAGGACATAGGAATAATCGGAATGACCTATTATTTGTGCTATTGCCTGAGCGCTTACTCCTTTTTCACAAAGTCTGGTAACGAAAGTATGGCGGCAAACGTGACTTGTGAAGTATCTAAGACCGGCAGATTTTTTAACTTCCATACACGTATTTCTTAAAATATCGTAAGTTATCCTCCCACCGTTGGGTAGTGTAAAAATATAATTACTGTTTTTGGGTTGTTGTAAGATTATTTTATGCGCTTTTTCAAGCAGCGGCACCGTGCGAACACCTGCGGCAGTTTTACTCTTTCTTATGTAAATTTCTTTTTCTCTTGAATTATAATCCTCCCAGCACAAATTATACATTTCGCTTGCCCGAAGGCCGGTATTAAGTAAAAAAATAATTAAGTGTCCTAACGGATGAACCTCGCAGGCACGTTCTAAATCTTCTTGCTCTCTATGCGTCAGCGGTAAAACTTTATTCTCATTTGCTTGCGGTAATATTATCTCATCACAAGGATTTGAGGAGATATACCCCAATCTTTTAGCTTTTCTAAAAGCCTGGTTAAGAGTATCATAAAGTTTATGAAATATGCTTTTTGAATACGGACGTCCGCTGTGAGTGTTAGCACCGCGCTGACTGAAGGCATTAAACATTTTTTGTATGTCAGGTTCTGTTATATCTTTTAATGGCATATACGCCGTAGGAGAGGTCATAACCAAACGTATCAAATGCTTATACATTTTGACCGTACCGTAAGATACACCGGGGGTCTTATAAACTTCCAACCACGTCTCAAGCCAAGATGCTAACGTCAATTGACCGTTAGCATCAGGAACACTTGATTTTGCTTCTAAAATCATTTCGTCATTTGTTTTTTTCATTTTAACTTCCTCCGAAAAAAATAGTAGTGCCGAGGGGCACGTAATTTCTATTTTACCAGAGGAAAGCCTTAGTATAAAAGAGCATTATCTGTTTTTGCATTATAAAGCATAGCGGTAAGGTAGGCTCGCGGATTTGACGGCGGAGTAATCAGGTTTTTAAAACGTTCAATCACGTCTGCTATATCAAGGCTTGTAAGCTCTGAAAGCTTGCTCTTAAAGATTTCTGTTGCGTGAATATTGTTACCGACCTGTATGTAAGGGTTGTCAGTAACACGTATGTCTGTTATTATTTCTGTGATACCGTCAACAATATTAGGGGTAGACGGCGAAGAGGGATAATCCACTTTCAAAAGGTCGTATTCTATTTGTTCCTTCGTTTCTTCCAAAACGCTGTTATATTTTTTATTCTTCTGAATGATAGATTGATTATTTATATCAGTTTTATTATTATCAGTCTTATTAGGTGTCGATTTTCGACAGTCCGGAGTGTTGATTTTCGACAGTCCGATTTCTTGAGCCTTGAAATTTTCTGAATTTTTTGAAATTTCGGCGCCGTTAACAGCAGTATTTTCTTGGACTGTTGATTTCCGACAGTCCGCTTGTATAAAGGCTTTGCGGGCTTTTTTGTGCTTTGCTTGAGATAAGGAGTTTTCATTGTTTTCCGAATCCTCCTCGGCCGAGGGAGGGTTTTCCGAGCTGAGGTCTATATAGGTAAGGAATATAAGATTAGGCATATTTTGACCTACCTGTTCCTCTTCAAAAAGCCCGGCTGTTTTAAGTTCGGAAATAAGGCGGCGGATTTTCTGCATACCGCACCCTATCATATCGCACATTTCTTCACGCGGGAATATAAGATACACTTCTCCCTTTTCGTTTACCCAGCCGTTTTTACAGGAGAGATTAAAACGGTCGCGCAGTAAAGCATATAAAACTTTTGCCTCTGCGGACAGGGATTTTTTAAATTCGCCTTCAAAAAGAAATTTTGGGAGCTGATAATATCTTTCGGCGTTTACTTCACTTATGCTAAATCTCTTAAATTCCATTTTTTGCATCTCCTAAAAAAATAAGCGCCGCCCTTTAAGGCGGTGCGATAGATTGATAATATCTTTTTAAAACTGAAAGTGACTTTCAGTTTTTTGCCGGTATTTTTAAATAGATATGACGGCCGCAAAAGCCTAAGTTTTTCTCATAAATAATGCCGATGTCTTTCAATTCCTTTTTCATTCGGATAACTGTATTTTTACAGCAGCCTAAAGCCTCGCACATTTCGTCTCGCTTTATAATCATATAATCGTTGCCGTATTCATCAACCCATTCGGGGTTGTGCGAATTTCTGTATTTTTCCAAAAGGTATGCGTACAGAATTTTGGCGTCCGGTCGGATTGAAGCTCCTACAATTCCCTTGAACAGAAAATCAGGTAACACAAGCCCCTTAATTCCCTCGGTATTTTCTTTAGTAGCATTAATAAACTCCATTTTTCTTTCTCCTTAAGTTACGGTTGATTTCTTTTTTTGCCAAGCCTTTTTCTCGGCTTTGCAGGGGTATTATGCTGTGACGCAGTAACAATAGGTTCGGGATCATCAACACGTTCGGCGTCAAACGCACCGAATAGTGATTTCGTTCCCGAATTTTTCGCCGAAACGGAATTACCGTATTTTTGTTTCAGCTTTTCTTCACTAAGATACGGAATCTTCACGATTTCGTGCGGTTTTCTGTTATTAATAAAGGGTTTAAGCTTAAAGCAATCCCACCACAGCTTAACAGATATTTTGAACGGATCTTCACCTGTTTTGCGGAAAACGAAAGTACCTTTAGGAAGGCTCAGAATTTCATTAGGAGTAAGAAGCTCCCTCCCCATCAGCTGTACGCTCTGAGATTTGGAATTGCTTTTTTTGCCCGTACTTACACTTCCCGATTGGGTGGTATATTTGCCGAGCAAGTCTGAAAAGCCTTTAGCAGATTTATAGGCGTCTGCACCCGGCGCGGCAAAAGCTATAATCTGAATATTTTCCTGAATTGTTTCGGCTTCTGAGCGGGGATAGTTTTCGCTTAGCTGTGAATGGGATTGCAACGTCAAGAATAAACGTATATTACGGCTTCTGGCAGCAGTTATAACCTTGGCAAATCTCGGCACATACGGACTGTTGCCGAATTCGTCCCACCATATTTGTATTTGTCGGGGCAACCTGCCCTGCGGATAATTATTTGCAGTATTCATAAGGCTGTCTAAAAACTGGCGTATAAGCAACGAGGCGAAAAAGTCGAGATTGTTTTTATAATCAGGAATTATTATGAAAAGAGCAATCGGCTTTTCTATAAGTAATTTAGGCTCGAGCCCCGGAGTATGCCGGCATATCATTTGCTCAACCTCCGGGTTTACAAAGCCTAAAAGCTTTGAAAGCGCAGACGAAAAGATATTCATAGAGGTTTTAACATCTGCGCTGACAGAAGCTCCCGAATGCATTTTAATTCGCACCGATTCGGGTATTATTTCGAGCAGTTCCTTTAATTTGTTCTTTTGAATATCTGTTTTTTTAGATTCCTCGCCCTGAATGAGTCCGTTAAGCTCGATTACGAGCATAAAGACGGATATGATATGACGTTCTTCGGGCTCGCCGTGCTCTGACACTAACAGTATCAGGGCTGTTGTAAGACCTTCTGCCGTGTTTTTAAAGAACTCAGACGATTCGCTTGTCGTCTTAGAAGAAGTGGCGGAACAGATTGATTTAGAAAGCTGTTGTGCACATTCTTCGGCTCTGCTGCGCGCGACAATGCGGTCATACTCATTCTCTGCGTTATGAACGGTATCCATAAATCCGTTAATCTCATTCATTATGTTATACCAATCGGAAAGCAAAGGATTTCTGAAATCTATTACAATATTTTCATATCCGCAAGCCTCTAATTCGGCTGATGTTGTTTCGTACTCTTCACCTTTGACATCTACCAATATCATACTGGCGCCGTTACCGCCTGTGTTTTTATTTACTAAAGCGTTGTAATATATGCCGGGTATATTAATACCTTTGGTTTTCATACTCCCGGGAGGAGCATATATTATTGCGTTCTGGTCGGAAGTATCTACGGTATAATGCTTCCTGTCGCATTTAATTACAAATCCCGGTGTATCGGCATTATTAGGCTTTACAGTTTCAAAAAGCTCGTTAAAACGTTTTTCGCTTAGCCATTTTGCAGTACCGAACTGACCGTTACCTGCAGTTTTTAGCTTTATATCATTCAATCCTTTAGTATTCCATAAATCGAATATAAGTAAAGCGAACAATACTCCGAGTATAACCGCCAACACCCAGCGTATTAATAAATTATCTCCCGTATACATAAGCCGCCATATAGCGTTTATACCCTGATTTATAACAATTTGCGGACAAAACAAAAAACTGAGCAAAAGCTCAGTTAAAACAATCATTAAAGCATATATAATAAGATTCTCAAAATGAAATTTTCTCAAGATTCTAAACCTCTTTCCGACTGAAAGCTTTAATTGCAGCTAATTGTCTGTTATCCCGATTTCCTGACAGTGTTCAATATTAGGTAATTGCGATATTTCAAACTGTTCCTTGAGTTTTTCGCATAATAGATTTCCGCAATTGTCTATTCTTGTTAAGGCCTTTTGCAGCTCTTCAGGAGTAAGGCTTTTAAGGTAGCTTTGAATATATCTGAAAGAATAATCCGACATATCAAAGCCCGATTGCTTTAAGGCTATGTATGCTGTACTTTCGGCTTCAAATTCAATTTGACTGACTGACAGCTCCGTACCGTTAGCGTGGAGTAATGCGTGCGACAGCTCGTGAGTTAAAACGGTTGCTTTATCTGTAACTGAAAGGCGTTCGTTAATGACTATACGCTCCTCAGACGGAACAAAATAACCCTTTAATGCGACGGACTTAAGATTTTCCTCTCTGAAGCCTATTCCGTAATCCTCTACGATATTTTTCAGAGCGGTGTAATAGTCCTCCGCGTCTACCTTGGCAGACATACCTCTGAGCAGCTTCGGCAAATCCTCCTGAGGGCAGTCGGTCTGTGAAATATCGAAGACATATCCTTTAACAAAATAGGTTTTATCTTTGATTTTCAGGCTGCCGTTTTTAAGCGCCGCACGTTGCTCATCGGTAAGCTCCTTCATTGACCGCCAGTCACCGGGGTTTACCTCTGCCATAGCAAGCTTTCGAGGCGCAAGTATAAGCATACCGTGTTCTCCCTTATTAATATTATAGCCCAAATCTTTAAAATGCTTGAAGCTGCCTACATAAGAAGCATTAGGATTTTGCAAATAAATAAGACTAACATTACGCATACTGTATCGGTAAAATTTAGCCCTGAAATCCAGCATTTCTTTGTACTCTTGAAATGTCGGCTTCCAATTTCTTGCTTGTTCGGTCATAACGTCGAGCAATTCTTTACCGTTTTTGATTTCTTTTGCTTCTGAAATGGTTTTACGTATCTGTTTCAAATCGGATGTGCCGGCATCCTTAATTTCGGTAATTTTCATTTCCGAAAACTGAAAGTGACTTTCAGTTTTTTGAATTTGCTTACGGTTAAGGCTATCAAGGTATTCTTTTTCATTTTCTGCAAGCTTGGGTTCTAAAGAAGGGTCTTTTTTAACAAAATCTCGGATAATGTTAAATCTTGAGGAGTAGTCAGGATTTGTTAAAAAGCTTTCTTCTGAGAGCCCGAGAACTTCAAGCGCTTTATTTTTAACCTCATTAATTTTTTCATCTGATGTGCCGTTTTTAATAACGTGGATTCCATAATCGCCGTACCAATAAGAAATATGTTCTTCCTGAGGCACAAAAAATTCCTCATAAGTTGCAATTAAGTCCCATACTTTATAATCTTGCATTACCGTCACCTTGCCTGTTCAAAATCTTTATCGAAGATCGAATTAAAATCAAGATTTTCAACCAGAAACCTGCGAGTGCAGCGTTCTTCACCTTCGGGCGTTCCGTCACTTATGCCGACAACCTCCGCACGGTGTGATGTGCTGTTATAATTTACGATTGCAAATTTTTTAAGCCTTTCATTAGCGGTTTCAATTATCTTTGCCAAAGCCTCAAGCTCCGATTCATCCGCCTTAAGCATTGGCTCCTCGATTTCGGTAAACATACCCGGAGTTACGTCCGATTCGGTTAAGAGCATATCGATATAATAATTATTACCGTCGGTGAAAACGGCCTTATTGTCGACAATGGATATAAAAGTACATTTTTTCATTTTAGGTCCTCCTTAGTATTCGATGTTTTCGTCCGAAAAGTTTTGCTGTGAATCATAGTAATTATCAGTTCCGAAAATATAGCTATTATTATTTTGGTCTACAAGTATGCCTAATTTTACCGGCTCTTTTTCACAGGTTCTAATCAACTTTATGTCATACCGTGCGGGTATAACCGTTGCGTCTGTTTGTATATAATATGTGATTTTTTTCATATCTTCTTTCGGATCGTAATTATCGGGAAAGCTCTTTCTGTTCGGATTGCATAAAAAATAATTGATTTTTTGCCACGACAAATCCGGCGACCGACTATCTGCAACCTGTAATAATTGCCTTTTACTTAACCCGTACCATTCGCCAAAAATCACAGCAGACAGTTGATAATCGTTCCTCAATAGTGTAAAATATTTAAGTAGCTTTTTGCAGGATAATTTCAGTTCGTACCCGGGTGTTTCATTCATTCTGTCTTCGATTCCTTTATAAATTTGCGATTTATAAACATAACGTTCTTTTCCGCAAACACCAAAATGAATATCCTCAAAAAACATATCTACATACACTCCGAAGAACAAATCGGAATCCAGGTAATATTTTAATAATCTGTGCAATAACATTTTAAATTTCCTTTCTATGAGGTGATGTGTTTTGAGTAAATGTAAATTTGAAGACGCCTTTTGTTCAAAAAGCGGAAGAATAATTGACGTAGCCGAAGCGTCAGATTTATATGCTTCGAATCCGGCAGAATACAAGAAAATATCTGATAATCTGTACTGTCCCGAATGTAAAAAAGCAAAGTTAAGTTTCGTAAATGGGTCAACAAAATATTTCAGAACGTTTAAGGGCTCTTTACATAACGAAAATTGTTCTTTAAGTCAAGAGTTAATGAGTGTTAAACAAACTGCTGATTTTATTAAAAACACGGAAAACAGAGCCGCAATATTGCGGCAAATAACAAGTGCTATGGCTGTGCTTTTTAACGATAATTCGAAAAGAATAATCAAAAAAACAAATGTCACGGAATTAGACGAAACACAGACGATTACAGGTGTCAGCACCAATTACAAGAAGAGAAAACGTATTGCCAGGAAAAGAATAGATTTGCCGTTTTCTGATGAAGATTTTAATGCTCCGAAAATTTTTTATGGCAAAGTATGCGCGTTATGGGAAAAGACAAACACCAAATATAAACTTTTACTGTACTCTCTTAAAACACACAAATTAGTATGTAAAATTTTCGTTACAGAAAAAGTATATCAATACATTCCTGATAAATATAAATTTGAAAAAAGTATTGAATGTGCCATAAGTTTTTTGGCGACCTTTCAGAAAAGGGAAGAAGCTTATCATATAACAAATTTGGAGCATAGCGACTTCCTAAAAATCAATTTTATATATATTACTGATTTTTAGTATTCAATATTTTGGTCCTGCGACCTGCTTTCAGTTTCGGAATAATACTCCGATTGTTTTCTCTTTTTAAGCTTTCGCCTTTGTAAACGGTCCGGTTCTTTTTCTTGTTTCGGATTTTCCTGCCTATTCGGCCTGAAGAACAGAAGTGCGGAAGACAATAAACCTAACAACTGGGTATTTGTCGTATGCGCCATTCGGTGATTTTGCTCGTTTATATACACTACCGATTTATAACCGCTGAAAAGGGCGCTTCCCGCCCCGTCAGGATTGTTTTCGATATAGTCGGATACTTCCTTGTTTTCGGCAAAAACCTTCCGCATTGAAGCTAAAAACTCGGTTTTTTTATCATTCGGCAAATCAGAATAAGAGGTTATACCGCACGCATCGCAAAATATCCGAAATTGAGAGGTTGTTTCGGTAATGTGATTTCTTATAGAAGTATCATTAAGCATAATATTTTTAATGCGCTCGCCGGAAGCTATTTTACAAACGGTATTCCGTATTTGCTCCTTTGCGTATTCGTCGGCGCAGAGCATATATTTGCCTGCTATGCCGTCAATACTGCTTTTAAGACCGTCGGAGAGCTTTGAATACGTAAAGCCGCATTTAAAATCCACTGATTTTGCAATAGCTGAATAATCTTCCCGCTTTTCTTTGATATCCGAATATACCTGTAAAATCCGAGCGCTCAGCTCTCTTTTATATGCTTCGCCGATTATTGCGTCGATAACCTTGTCGCTTTGCTTTGCCGCTATACTGCCTGCGATTTCCTTGCTTTTATCTGACAAAGCGGCGGCAAGACGCGCGCACTCGTTTATGCCTTCTTCGGTAAGATCCCGGAAATCCATTTTTTTACAGTGCAAAATATCCTGAAGCGCTTTAAAGCTTAAATCCTTGCCGTGCTCACTGATAAGCAGTTCGGATTTTTGGGTTAAGGCTATGTCGGCAAAGCGGAGCTTTAATTTGTATAAAGCGCCGTAGTCGGTTCGTTTTTCGCCGATAATTACCTTAGTGTAATAATCAATACCTTCACGGGTTTCTGCCGAAAGTAAATCTATCTGCGAATACTCGCCGTCTTCCCAGCTCATAGGAATATCAAGCCGAACCTCCTTAAGCAGTCTTTCGGTAAGCTCGGCGTCTTCACGTAAGATGCCGTATATTTTATTTCCCGTATCAAATACGGCTTCGGAAGTCAGTCGGCGTATAATTTTATGACGTGCGGTTTCATTGAGATTTTTAAAGGCTTTTTGAAAAGCGGGAAGCTGTTCATTGGCGTTAACGGAAAGTGAAATATCTTTAAGCATTTGCTTTTTAAGCTCGTCGGGTATTTCGTTCAGAATCTCGTCCGCCGTATTCTCCGCTTTCAGATTTCGGTCTCTGGCGACCGCCTCCCGTAATACCGCATTATGCAGAACACGGTATTCGTAGTTATTTCTGCCCTCGGGATGAAAAAAGTTTTCTTCCCAATCCCGCATTTCTGCTTCGACGTCTTCAGGGTCCTTACAATAATGCTCCGCTTGGTGTTTTACCGCCTCGCGCAAACGTTCATACGCTTCAGATACACCGGGCATAGAGCATATACGTTGCACCACCTTGTCAACCTCGAGCTTCGTATTCTGCTTTACTCTGCCGTATTCTATTTTACCTTTTTCCGGCAGGGTTTTAATAACACCGTCAAGAAGGTCAGAAGGCGCTTGACGAACAAACTCTTTGAGTAAATCCCTCAGCTCTTCTTTGGTTTCGGTTTTTTCTACCTTATACGGCGCCAAATCTTCTTTGAAAACGTCGTTAGTAAAGAGACTTCTGCACCTTCTGAAAGCTCTCTTGGTGTGTTCCTCGTCGCCTGCCACGCCTTCCTTCGGGTCTTTAGAATAGAAGTAAATATGCACGTGCGGATGGTGGTCGCTGCCGTGCTTATCTATAGGGTGAAAGGCTGCGTTCCAAACAAGGTTTTGAGGCGAAATATTAAATTGCTCGGCTACTTTAGGCATAATCCGACATAGAACCTTTTGCCAGTCTGTTGCGGTATACAGACCTACACGGTGCGCGTCTTCTTTAGTAAGGGAAAAAACCGCACGCCATTCTAAACTATCGGGACAGGCTTCGAGCTTAGATATTTCTTCTTCTAAGTCTGCTTTGCCGTTTTGGTTAAAAAGTCCGTCAGGCTCACCCTCATAGCTTTCGGCGCCCTTACGGCCTGCTATATAGTTGAAAAAATCCTCCTCATTCATATTTTGGCTTTTGGTGGGGTATTCTTCCACGCCGGGTCTGGTGGCGCCGTAACGCATACCGCTTTTAGAATTGGCTTTACGGTCTTCCGAAGAAATATACCGTGCATTAAAAATCACAAGCGACATAATCAGTTACCACCGCCGTTGCCGAACAGCTCCGCTTCATAGCTTAATGTGCCTATAAACAACTCATACTTTTGATTGCCGGTTTTGACAAGACAATGTCCTCTGCGGCTTTCGGATATAACCGAAAGCTCAGGCTCGGAAAGATTAAGAACCCTTTTTACAATATCCTTTTCAATTTCACCCAGATTAAAGTAAAAACGGTGGGACGGCAAGGTTAATAAGGGCTTTGCAAGATGTATTATTTGAGGATTGTCATAGTCTGCTAAGTCTTGAGTAGCGGTAATCAGCATAGCGTTGTATTTTCTCGCCCTTTTTGCGAAATTACGCAGAAGTCCCGCTATTTCGGGAATAAGCGTCAAGTACAATTCGTCGACAACAAAGGCTAAGGGCTTACGTTTGGTAACAACGGTATTCCATATATACGAAACAATGTTAAGCATAGCGGCATTACGCAGATTAACGTCCCCGTCTATCAGACCTGCAATAAGAAAATTAATTGCGGTATCATCTTTAATGTTCGTTGTGCCGCAGAAAATAGCTCCTGCCGCACCGTGAACCGCTTCGTGAAGATAGAGAAGAATAGGCTGCAGCTCCTCGGCGTTAAACATTAAATACTGCTCGCCGTCAAATTCTTTGTATACGTTTTCGCAAAAATCATAAAGAGCGTCAAAGGTAGGATAATCCTCATTCTTTAGCTTTTCAGGCTCGATATTATCATCTATACCTTGCTTTTTATACATTTCCTGAGTTAAAACCATAACGATATTAAGCTGCTGTTCGCTCATATCAGGCCACAGCGTATGGAAAAACGAACGAAGCCAGGATAAATGCTGTTTGAAAGCAGTATTTTGTTTGAAGCAGTCCGGGTCGTCATTTGCAAGGTCGGCGTCCGAAACCTGCCTGCAGGCTCTTATTTGAAACGGGTTAAGAATTATTCCGCCGCCCGAGCAATCAAGATTGACGCCGTCAAGCGAGCTGAATTCGTCCGAGTACTCTATTTCGCTGTCTAAGCAGTAAACGGAAATACCCCGCGAACGCAGCTGAGCAATAATTTTTTTAATCAAGTAGGATTTACCCTGTCCCGAACCGCCTATTATGGCGATATTAGAGTTTGTCACCTCGCTGTTATGTATAAGCGGGTCCAACAAAAACGGTGAGCCGGTTCCCGTTTTGCCGAGAAAAAGTCCTTGCGGGTCGGCTTTTCGAGAAGCGGTAAGCGGATAAAGTGCCGATATGGTTGCCGTAGGCATATTGCGTGAAAGCAGAGGGAAACGGTCATAACCTATAGGACAAACGGACATAAAAGCGTTTTTCTGTTCGTAAATTAAATCATCGCAGGTTATACCGTATACCCTGAGTTCGGACTTGACGCGCTCAACGCGGTTTTTAAGCTCGTTCTTGTCTCTGCCGTAACATTCAATAAAAATATTGAGATAATAAAATCTTTCGTTATTTTCACGCATCTTAGTGAACGCGGCAGTCAGAGAATTAACTGCAATTTTAGCTTCAACCTCATCAGATTTCTTTCTGGCGCTTCTGCTGTCGCTTGTTTTTTGGTTGAGCTGCTGAGCCATGGCACGGTTGCTCACGCTTCTGTCTATAGCCGAAAGAGAAAGCTTAAGGGTAGTTCCCTCTACCAGAGCCAAAGAACGTAAAATACAATCGGTATTAAATTCCGTAGGGTAATTACGCACCATAATTGTTTGCCGCAAAAAGCCGCTTTGTTCACAGTAACGTGAATTAAACCGCAGTCTTAAGGGCAATAACTGCTTCATAGTTTCGCAAAGTGCAAATTCGTTTTGTTCGGGCAATTTCTTTTTCAAGAACCCCTGTTTTTGTTCGGACAGCTTCTGATATTTAAGCTCAATTTCTTTATCAAATTCAAGCAGGTCAAACAGACCGAATTCGCGCAGCATAAAATTACGCATAATAACCATAAGCTCTCCGCGCTCTGCCAATGACATAGAAATATGGTCTGACGCGGTTTCGGTAAAACGGGAAAGCTCGTTTTCATCGCGTACCTTTATTATGAAATAAAAGGCACGCTCAACCGAAACACTTGAGTTTTCGGTGCTCTCAAGAATTTTCAGTATCTCCGAATTAATACGGACTTGCGCGGGGAATTTTTCGGTAAGCTCTCTGTAGTAATCTATTTGAGCGGTAAGCCCTTCCGCCTTATCGAGAACGAAAAGCTGCGGCGCAGTATCGGAATTGTCTAATATGCGTCTGAAGGAAGACTCAAGTCCAAAACGTTCTTCAAGTCCTAAAATTGATGTGTTTCTCGGGTGCAGGCGAAAAAAATAATATCGGTGCTGCTGACCGTTATGCATCACGGATATATAATTATCCATTATTTTAAAATCAAGCCATTTTTGTATTTCCTGCTGATTCATTTTTTTGTCTCCTTTCGCACAGGTAAAATAAATTCCTGAGTTTCAAGCGAAAACCTCAGGAATTTAACTATTTTATAAAACGCATTATCTTCCTTATCCTTGTGCCACAATAAAAAAATTGAAGCGACCGGGAAGGCTAATAGGTGCCATTCGCTCGAAATATTTTTCCCTATCAGTAATAACGTGATAAAAAATATAACCGCAACGGCGATACATTCCTTCCATTCAAGACCGCCTATACGGAAGGTCTGCCTCATATCAGGCGGAATTATATAGACCTGTTTGTTTTCCATTTTTCTCCTCCTAAGCCAAAAAACGCGCCGCGCTTAAAGCAAGATACGCTGTTTGCGTCATACGTCCGCTTCCTTGCTGATTAGCGTATCCCCAGCGCCGCATAATTGTAGAAACGCTTCCTGCGGTCGCCAAAAAGGCAAGTCCGATTATAACGCTTGAATTGTTAAGACCCTCAGAACCCGACAGCCTTAACAGTCCGTCCGAGGCATACCTCATTCCTATCTGATAGAGAATCATCTGCAGACCGAATGTAATACAACCCGACACTACATCTCTTATCCATTCTCCGAGGACGCCGCTGTTTCCCGAGGCTAAATCAAACGCATAAAAATATCCCGATACAATTTGAAGCAATAAAACGCCGCAGCGTTTTAAGGCAGTCCACAGAGTATTAAAGCTGACTACGATTATTATTATAAGCACAATCAAAACCCATACTCTGCTGACTGAATTTATCAGTCCCCCGGAAAAACCCGCCGCGGCGTCCCACACGCTGCCTAAGGTCACGTTTGTAAGGTCATTTATAAGCTTTACTGTCATTTCGTTAGCCCATAAAACCCCGTAACGCGCAAATAATATTACACCCGAGGCTATCATAAAATTCTTAATTAAATCGTCAAGTAAAGAAGCTTCACCGTGATAGCTCCGTTCCATTCCGGTAACAAGCCCTTTAACAAATCCCGCAGAAAGTATTATCCAGGCAAGGAAATAGAAAAAGTCCAAAAACTCATTAATATATTCTATATTGAAAAAATCATTGCCGAAGGCTAAGGTAATCGCGTCAACTAAATTTCCAACCCCCTCACAGATATATCTGCAAAGGGAGGTAAATAACAGCGGAAGCCAGTTATCGGGATTAATGAGTATTAGAATTTTTTTAAGAAGGCTCGGCTCGTCTTCAAGCTCTTGTGCAGGATCGCTTTCTTCTTCGCTTACGTCAGAGGAGCTGATTCCGTCGGTCGGCGGGTCGGCGGCAAACGCATTGATTCCGAAAGGACAGATTAACAACAACACCGAAAGAAGCAAACAGAGTAATTTTAATTTTGCTTTCATACTCATACCTCATCAGAACAGCAACGGACCCCACGCATACCAAGTGGCGAAAAGAATTAATACGGATATTGAAATTAAAAGAAAGGTTAGTTCTTTGCTCCAATCCTCGCCGCCGTTTCTGGCGCGAACAAAAGAAAAGATTGCTTTAACTACGCAAAACACGCATATTATTATGATAATCGGTACTACAACGGTATTTAAAACCGTTTTAATTTGCGTTGTCCAGGAATCCTTTGCCGCCTGAAGACCGGCAATAACATCTAATGTAACAGGGCTTATATTTAACATAAAATTACCTCCAAAAAAATCAGAAGCCGATAAAGAATATCGGCTCCCGTAATTAATAAATATTTTATTTTCTTCCGATGTAGTGGTCATCGTAAAGTGAACCCGAAACGGTAATTGACTGTAAATCAGACGTTGTTATCATTCCCGCAGGGGTCCAGCTGTCCGTTACTTCAATTTCAAATGTGTATTCACCGTCGGGATAAAAAAGCGGAATGTAGTGATTTATATGCGTATAATATGAATCGTAAAAATCAAAGATGTCTCCGACCTCTTTAAAGGTCTTGCACTTGTTTACGCCGAAGCTGTAATTGAATTCAGGGAAAAGCGCATAAGCATACTGCCGCTCGGTATAGCTTGCGGCGTCAGGCATATTATAGCCTTCGATACCGAGGGTGTAAGCGCCGAACGGACTGCGGAAGCCGTAGCCTGAACGCAATGTAAGCCTTCCGCCTGTTATCTGCGCAGAAAGACTGTCGGGCGCTGAAAGCGGTGATAAATACAGCTTAGTGCCTATACCGTAATTTACTTTTTTGAAACTGCCGTTTTCGTATTTGTATTCCCACCATTTAGCGCTTAGTATTCCTGTATCTGTCGGAGCTGCGGGAACGGAAAAACCGTCGGGCGCTTTGGCTTCGTACTCGGTATCGGGTGTTGTGTAGTATATATACGGTATGGTAGCATAGCTTTTACTGATTAATCCGTAATTACTGCCGCCGTCTTTTATTACAGCTTTAATCGTAACATCATTCCGGCTTAAATCCTCCGGCACCTTCCATTTGAAATATATAAGGTTTTTATCTCTTGCGGGTACAATAACGGTTTTGTCGGCTGTTTTGAGAATATTACCGTTTGAGTTGTAAACCGTAAATGCAACCTTAATATTATCTGACGGAATACAATTTTCGGTTGACGAATTTACTATCCAATAGCTTGTTACTACCTCTGTATCTTCACGGTACGGGGCATTCGGTTCAAGAGGTACAAGCGTTAACCTTGCTTGCCACTGAGCATACAGGGTTACTACGCCGCCGTTTACTGAGGTGAGATTCTTTACCGTCTGCTTATCTGTATACGCTGTACCCGTGCCGTCGGCTGCGGTATTCCAGCCTATAAACGTGCAACCGCTTTTTTTATATCCGTTAGCGTTTAAATTCTTTTCTACGCCGTAAATATGGGTACTGCTCGGGGTTGAACCGCCTGTACTTCCGTTACCGTCATAGACTACCGTGTAACTATTGGGTACGGCGCTTGCCGTATCCGTCACATTTTCGTAAGGCATTGTAAAGGTGTATTTTTGTGTAGCGGTGTTGTAAGTACCCGTCCATTTGCTCCAGGTGTACCCTTGGGATACGGTAGCATTAATCGTTACGCTTGCGCCGTATAAATACGTGCCTGCTCCCGTAGTATCAGAAATACCCGTTCCTTTATTCAAGGTTACGGTATAGCTGTTTCTTGTGTAGTAATAGTATACTACCGTACTTCCGTCCGGACTAATTGTTACCGTCTGGGTATCGGGAGAAGTAAAGCCTTTATATGATTTAACCTCCGGTGTTACACTTTCGTCCGCAGCGCCGGCAAGGTATTTTTTGAGTCTTACCAAATCCAAAATATCTGTACTGCCGTCACCGTTGACATCACCGGTCGTTATTGGTTCAGAGATTAGAGATAAAAGTATCTTCTTAAGATATGTTAAATCTGCGGAATTAACATATCCGTCCGAATTTACATCACCGTATATTTCTTTGGTAAAGCTTTCGGTATCTGCAAGAGTATAATTATCACTATTCTTAAGCGCGGCGTCACCGTCAATATTTTGCAGCCAGTGCTGTACTTTGTAAACATTTTTAGCGTTGCGTTTCCATTGAGCATACAGGGTTACTACGCCGCCGTTTACTGAGGTGAGATTTTTCACCGTCTGCTTATCTGTATACGCTGTGCCCGTGCCGTCGGCTTTAGTATTCCAGCCCGTAAACGAGTGACCGCTTCTCTCAAATCCGTTAGCGTTTAAATTCTTTTCTACGTTGTAAATATGGATACTGTCGGGGGTTGAACCGCTTGAACTTCCGTTACCGTCATAGACCACCGTGTAACTATTAGGTACTGCGTTTGCCGTATCTGTTACATTTTCACAAGGCATTGTAAAGATGTATTTTTGCGTATCGGTGTTATAAGTTCCCGTCCAGTTACTCCACGTGTACCCTTGAGATACTACAGCATTAATCGTAACGCTTGCGCCGTATAAATACGTGCCTGCTCCCGTAGTATCAGAAATACCCGTTCCTTTATTCAGGGTTACGGTATATCGGTTCCTTGTATAGTAATAATTTACTACCGTACTTCCGTCGGGATTAATTGTTACCGTCTGGGTATCGGGAGACGTAAAGCCTTTGTAGGATCGAAGCTTGGGGGTTACACTTTCGCCTGTAGCGCCTGTGAAGCTTTCGGTATATGCAAGAGCATAGTTGTCACTGTCCTTAAGTGCGGCGTCACCGTCAATATTTTGCAGCCAGTGCTGTACCTTGTAAATATTATCGGTGTTTGGCGTCCATTGGGCATACAGGGTTACGTCATAATCATAAGACCACGTCCAATAGTAATCTCCCATTCCCCAGTTGACGCCGTTCTGGTCTATCCAACCAACGAATGTGTATCCGGGTTTCACGAAAAAGCCCTCGTTTGAATAAACATGATAATTGATGCCATACACCGCTTTATGCGGATCCACCCAAAGCTCATTGCCGGCATAGGTGCCGCCGTTGCCGCTGTAGGTTACGGTGTAAGAGTTCGGAACCCATTGAGCATACAGAGTTACATCATAATCATAAGACCATGTCCAATAGTAATCGCCCATATGCCAATCAACGCCGTTTTGGTCTATCCAACCATTGAATGTATATCCGGGTCTTACGAAAAAGTTCGTGTTGTCATAAACATAATAAGATTCACCATACGATGCAGTATTGGACCAAGTGCTGCTTCCATAATAAGTACCGCCGTTTCCGTTATATGTTATGTTGTATGTGTTTGGTATCCACTGAGCGTACAGAGTAACATCATAATCATAAGACCACGTCCAATAGTAATCTCCCATATGCCAATCAACGCCGTTTTGGTCTATCCAACCATTGAATGTATATCCGGGTCTTACGAAAAAGCCCTCGTTTGAATAAACATAATAATCGGTGCCGTAGGTCGCGGTATATGTGTGAGATTCCTTACCGGCGTATGTTCCGCCGTTGCCATTATAGGTTATGTTGTATGTTGAAGACAGTATGTTTGAGACCTTTAAAACCGAACAACCGTAGCCCTTCTGGATAATATCATTGTAGGTGTAACGTCCCGAGCTAATGACAGAAACGGCGGAATATATGGTAATGTCTGTATCTACATACAGCATATTAGGAAACTCGCGGTTAATATAATATTGCAAATTCCACAAGGTTCCCGAGCCTGTATTTGAAAGGTTTCCGTTTGCGCCGTTATACCCGCCGCCGCCTGAAACAGAAGCACCGTAAACAGCCAATTCGGTGGGTGTAGCGGCAGTAATAATACCCGCAAGCTTTACTCTCAGAATAGGCTCAATCAATACGTAGTCATCTGTGCTAACATTTGCAAAATTCAATCCACATACAGCATATATCTGACGTAAATTTTTATAGCCATTGGAAGTATCCTGAATCCAGCTGCGTATTGTCGCAGGGTCTTGACCCGGGATAGAATAAAAGTCAGCGTCGCCGGCTAATCTCTCACAAGCTTGCGCGCTGTAGGCGGTGGTCACTTTTGTATTGCTTGCTAATTGTTTTTTATTGGCAACCTTCCCGGAGGAAGCAATAAAGCGCTGCGCCGAGTTATATGCGGCGGTGCCGTAGGTAGTATCGTTTAAATATATATTGAAAACCTTTGAGCCGGATTTAAGATTCCCCGAGCCGTCTACAATGCTGAAGCGGTAACCTACGTTGTTCCCGTAGGTGGGATTAATTACGCTTATTTGGTAACCCGACGTAGTATTTCCGGCTCCCGTGCCGTTCGAGGTAGAACCGCCGCTGTAGTTTAAATCAAACGCAAAAACTGAAAAAGAAGAGGACAAAATAAAAAGCCCTGATAACAGGGCAATGGTTTTTCGTATAAATTTTTTCAATGTTTAAACTCCTTTCCGACAATCAACCGACCTGAACGGTACACCAACCGGTACAATATCCGCTGTTTTCATAGTTATCTAGATCGCCAGGATTACCAAGACCATATTTATTCGGATCCCATATTTTCTTACCGCACCCCGGGCAGAGCTCGCCCGTTTCTCCAGCAGTTGCCGGGTCAATACCGTTTTCCTCAAGGTATTTTTTAACCTCGAGCTCGCGCTCTGCTTTAAGCTGTTCGGAGGATTTGTTGACAACGGTTTCGGGTTCGTCAATGGTAGAAACAGGTACGCTTTCCTCTTTTTTTACGTCTTCCTGAGGCTTTTGCACAGCTTCTTGTTTAGAAGTATTCTCCGTGTTTTCGGATAAAACCTTATCCGCCTCGCTCTCATCGGGCGAGATATAGTTATCTGTATCAGGCAAAACCTCGCTGCTTACAGCGTCGTCCTTAGGCTCTTCAATATTAATGCTTGAGCTTGAATCGGAGGAGCTGACATCAGAAGTGTTATCTGCCGTTTCCGGCTTGCCCTTACCGAGCGCAAGACTGAGTATAAGAACAGCAACAAGCAATACCGCAGCTGCCGACGCGGTTATAACGCAAGCTTTTTTGTGATTTGCGAAAAAGTCTTTCATAAAATTTCTTCCTTTCAAAGCTTAATGTAATATAAAAACTGAAAGTCACTTTCAGTTTTTACGGGTTTTAACTTGACAATTCAGAATTATAAGAATATAATATATACAGAAGGCGCTGTCCGATAGACGGTTAGCCCTCAAACAGAATTGCTAAAAGATTTAGCCGCTTGTTTTGCAGACAGGGCGGCTATTTCTTTTTGCTCATTATGGTAATTACAAGAGTAATGACTGATACAATTAAAATTCCAAATGTAAACAAATCATTTACTGTTATGTACTCCATTGGCAACGCCCCCTTTCGAGGGCAAGACTTAACCGCCTACCGTTTAAGGACAACGCCTTAAGAGTGCTTTTCTGCACTATGCGTATTCTAACATATTCTGCGAATTATGTCAAATACTTCAAAAAACTGAAAGTGACTTTCAGTTTTTAAAACTAAAACTTATTGTTATAGAGTGAATCTATGGTTATCGGAACGGTAATCTCTGTTATGACGGAGCCGAATAACCTTAACGGCACGGTAATCTCGTATGTTGCCCGTAATTTCAGTTGTTCGGCAGTCACAAAATTAAGTTGCGGCTCTGATATGCGGTACTTTTCTGTTCCGCCGTCACTATAACAGTAAAGAAAATTATCGCTTTTTTCAAGCCCGCAGTAATCGGATAAATTCTCGTTAAAGATGTCTGCGTTTACTGTGCTGATATTATCAGAGCTGTTTTTCAGCGCGTCAAAGATTGCAACCGAATCGGCGGTCACATAATTATCTAACACGGTGCGTGCGTCTTTACGGCTTGTGCCTATCGTATGCACAACTGCGGAATAAGTCAGCAAAACAGAAACAAGCGAACAAATGAATATCATCAAAACGCACGAAAGTATATATCCGTTGCCCTTTTTATCGTCCACGCTTTCACCTACTTCCAGTATTTCTCGCTTAAGCACGACCTTGAGACCGATACGGTAACAGGAATTTTAAAACCGCCTATACCTTTAAGATAACCTTGCTTTGTGACCGTCAGGCTCATAAAGTCGCCCAATTGAACACGCTTATAGGTTTCGTTAAAATATCGCTCTGTCTCAATACTTACATCATAGCTGAAGTATTTATCCTTAAGCTTTTCGTCTGTCTCCCAAAATTCATCAGTAAAGCCGCCGTTAAAGGAGGCCGTCTGAACAAGCTCATCTGCAACCCTACCCATTTCAACGTATAGATTGGCAAAACTCAAAACGTTTATCGCTACTATAAGCATACCGACAAATATAATAATATGAACGCACAGTTCTATATAGGCTTCGCCTTTTTTTGAATTGAATATCTTATTCATATCCTGCCTCCTTAAGCAAAGAGCACACCCAAAGATGTCACAACGGAAGCAATGATAACTACAAGATAAATTGCAAGAAAACAGATAAAAAGCAAGGTTGAAAGCCGATGCACCTTTTCAGGTATTTTCTGTGCCTCAAGCCTTAACATTTGCTTTTGCATATCAGCGAATTTTATCGAAAGAGTTGCCCAATAAACCTCAGTATCATCGCCTCGCATCATACTTATAAGTCCGCGACATACATCACTCATCATAGCCGAGCCTACACGAGCTTCAAGTCGGGTTAAAGCACCCTCATAATTACCTGAACGCATATCCGCCGTTGTGATATTAAGCTCGCGTTTCAATTCCGCGCCTGCGTTTTCCGCATAGCTTTCCAGCATAAAAAGTATGTCGCGGCTATGCTTTAAGGTTTTTTCTATATTTGATACAAGCCTTGGTAATTCGTATTCTATTCGACGGCGTTTGTCTTGGATTTTTCCGTCAAGATTCAAAGTTCTTTTATAAATGTATATTGATGCCGTTATAATAACAAGGCTAAGCCACGGCGAAACAACATATAACGGTACGGCAAATATGCCTGTAACAGCCGCTTTTACTATGGCGTTTGCGATATGACGTTCGGGGGAAAGCTCTAAATTAGCAGAAAGCAGCTCACCTTCAATTTTAGCGCGTTTAAACTGATTTATCTTAATGTACCTTGAGAACCATATCGCTATGCTCTCAAGTCCGTTTTCGAGAACGGATACGTTGCCTTTTTGTCGGCGCGAAATATTCAAAGCAGCTCTTGTGGTTTTGTAGTAAGGAATTTTGAGAATATCAAGCAATATAAGATATACTCCTATCCCGAGAAGAAAACCGCACATTAATTTCAGCATATCCTTACCTCCTAACGTCTGTATTCAATTGGCTTTGTAAATTTCATCATAAAAAATGTGGTTACAAGTACCACTATAGCGCTTATTCCGAGCGTTGCTTTTCCGACAGTGGAATAAATCAAGACTTCAAACCATTCTTTGTTGAGTACATATAAAAGCGGTACGCTGCCTATAACCATTGCTACCATAGCATAATACTCGTTTTTAGCGGAGGTAAGCATAGTTCGAAGCTCGGAATTGACTATTCGCACATCGGTTAATTTGCTTATTGTCGGAAGAAGAATATCCTTGAGAGTGCGGTCGTCCTGGCACCTGATAAGCGTATCGCACCATTCCCAAAATATTTCATTATCGACCTTATCACGGAGAGTGTATAAAGCACTCTTGGAGTCAGAGGTTACAGCGGTAAGCTCGCCGACAAAGGCTTGAAAGTGACCTCTTAAAGGCGGCTTGATATATTTAAGGTTTTCATTTACCGCTGTTAAAATATCGTCATTCCGTAAATAGGAATTAGTTATTATTGAGAGTGCGGTTTCAAGCTCCTCCTTTGTTTGCATATCGTAGTTTTTAAGCATTTTAGAGGTATGAAGGAAAGGTAAAACTCCGAGCGCTACCGATAAGGCAGGCATAAGAAAAATATTGTTAATAAGAATCGAGAGAAGTATACCCGCTCCGAAGAGAACGGCTGATGCAAGGCAAACTGCGGCAAACTGCTTTTGTTTGCCTGTAGCGGTAAGTGCATTTTGCATTTTTATCAGCGTTTTATATATCTTATTTTCTTCTTTGTTGTTGATTAGTTTTCGGTTTTCCTCCCTTAGAGTACCTTTTTTCCCTAAAAGCCGTAGTATGTCTTTTGAAACGGTTTCGGCATTAAGATTTAAAAGCAAAGCTATACCTATAACCGCCGAAATTGAGGCTAAAAGCTTTACATGCATTAATACTCCGCTCCTTCCTTAAGGAATTTTTGCAATATATCCATAGGTATACCTGACTGTATCAATTTGTTCTTGAGATTATCGCTCATAATGTTGGGTTGCTCGAAGCAACCGTCTATTATGTACCGTCCGTTTTTGATTTCATTTTTATTAATTACGTATCTGAAAAGCGAACGGTATTCGCGTTTTCCGTTGGAATCTATTATACATTCCGATATATCCATAATTTTTCTGGAATTGTCTTCCAGCTTGCGCTCATATACAATCAAAGGAAAAGCCTGACCCGCCTGCATAAGGGAAGTTCCGAAGTCTATCGGAAAACGTTTCTGACAAAGCAGAGCTAAACGTGTATGTGCGGCTGAGGCGGCGGTTGCGTGAATAGTTGAAACAACCGTGTGACCTGTCAAAGAAGCTTCTACTGCGGAATAGGCTTCAATATCCCGCATTTCTCCCACGACAACTATATCGGGATTGTATCTCAACGAGGCTATAACTAAATCTTCCTGCGTTATGTTGTATTCGCTTTTTTCCGCAGGCCGTGAAAGGGTATGTACTACGTTATTCACGGTTTTACCGTTTTCTTTTTTTATAAGCGAAAGCTCTCTTGAACCCGATTCCAAAGTAAAAATTCGCTTGTTATTCGGTATTGTGGAAAGCAAAGCATTGAGAAGAGTGGTCTTTCCCGATGAGGTGGCACCTGCTATTACAAACGAGACGCCGTACCTCAGAGCAATGCAAAGGAAGTCAGCCATTTTCTGCGTGGCGCTGTTGTTTTTTATAATCTGCTCAAGCGTTACGTTTGACGGATGAAGAAGACGGATAGAAGCGCTTATACCTGTTTCTTTGTCAACTATAGGCTCTTTCAAAGCGGTAATTCTTGTATTGCCCGGCAAATGTCCCTGTGCTATCGGTATAGCGTTATCAATAACCATTCCCGAATGCTGCAGTAACCGTTTTACAATATCTACCGAGTGTTGAGGACATAAGAAAGCTTCGTCCGACTTTTCAATATTGCCGTTTGTATAGGTTATGGCAATATCGTCCCAGGCGTTAATGTTCACTTCCTCAATATCCTCTCTGCCGAGATATTTAGTAAGCACCGAATACTCCGCCATTTCACAGTAGAGCTTGTCGCGCAGCTCCTCCTCGGTCAAGCCGTCTACGGAATAATTGTTATCTCTTAAAGCTTTTTCAATGTATGAATTTAATTGTCCGAGTTTTGATTTATCCGACAGTGCTCCCGAATAGTTGACAGAGATATAATATTGAACCTTATTAAGAACCTCGGTGAAGCTATAAGACAATTAAATCACCTCTTTGATTATCTTTGTCAGCGCAGCCTTGTAATGTTTATCATTTACCTTGTTTGCAAGCGTTCCTGTTATGGATTGCTTTTTTATTTCCGAACTGTAAGGCAGTACGGTTTTTATTTCTCTGCAATGCCGCGTCACTTCGTCTACAGGCAAGTAAACGTCATTGTGGATTGTATTAATAACGTTTAAGCTTTGCTCCGTATCGAACTCAGTCTTGTCTGCCGACGCAAGATAAGTAATACCTTTCAGGTCGGGACTTATAACGTTGATAATGACGTCTGCTTTCTTAATGGCATATTTAGAAACAATATCGTCTGTATTATCGGTGCAGTCAGCTACTATGTAATCAGCCAATCCTTTCAGTATTTCAAATAGGGTAATAACCTTATCCTCTGTGGGAAATGGATAAGTATAACGGTTTTCACCGCTTTTTAAACCTAAGTATCCCAAATTCGGCATTTCCTTTGTAGTTACTGTCTGCTTTAAAACATCTTCTTTGTAAATCTCTGTCAGGTTAAAAATTTTACCGATAGAAAACAGTTCCTCTGTTTTATGCTGTGGGAAAACATATGAAAGGCTCGGAACATTCCAATCAAAAGATATATAAATAACAACGCCGTTGCTGTTCGATTGTATTTCCTGCGCGAGCTTTATAGAAGCGGTTGTTTTTCCGCCGCCCGGGGAACCGCTTACTGCAATTAATTTGCTCATTCTGTAACTCCTCCGAAATATGCGTCCTGCTTATCTAAAAACTGCTTTGCTGTTTCGTTGTCACCGTGATAAACCAAAGCCGCCTGCATAGTATTAGAAGCTTCATATTTTGCTATGAGCTTAGCCTGTCGGGAATTACATAAAACCGTTACCGTGCTCGGAAGCTCGAAGCTGCCGTCATCGTTTTTGACCACGAAGTCTTTATCGATACCGCCTGCCGTTGTTGTGGTGATAACCTTTACATATTTCAACTCTGCGGGAATATTAGCTTCGCCGTTGGTCTTATCGATTACCATTATGCTGATTATATCACCGTTATAAAGCTTTCCTGAAAGACCTGCGGCAAAAGTATCTATTGTAAAGCTAACTGCTACTTTGCTACCGTCAAGTAGAGAAAATACATCGTCCGCGGTATTGCCCTCATCAGAGAGCTTGGCATTAATTAAATAGTCGCCTGAAAAAAGGTCGGCTGACGCATACTTGCCTGTGGCTTCCGACATATTCTTGATAACACCTTCGGGTACAGAGTTTTTATTTACCTTTACAGTTTCTGTATTATTGCTTGTTATCTCAGAGCCTTTGGTTATATTCTCAGATACTCTTACTACAGAAATAAGATTGCTGTTGGCGGTTATACTGTTTATTAGGGGTGAAACTGCAAACGTCAAGATAAATGCAAATATAATACATATGATTCCTATTACTGTTCTGTTTTTCATCTTCATAACCTCTCTAAATAAAATATGCTGTCATAAATCCGACAGCAAGATACGGTATAAGAGGGAAAGCTTGTTTCCCTGTTCTCTTCAGTGTATTTATAATAACGGCTGCGATCAATCCCATAATAAGACCATACAAGGATCGTTGCCCGAGCATAATGGCACAGGCAACCGAAAGCTTAATATCCGCGCCGCCCATTTTGAAATTTTTACATATAAAAACGACCGCAAGAAATATCAAACTCATAATCAAAGCCGGAATAAGCATATATAAAACTTTTGTGAATTCGCATCCGATAAATGCGGTAATAACAATCATAATATGTATATAATTTTCTACCTGCCGTATTTTAATATCTTCGTATGAGGCAAAAAGTAAAATCAGGCAGAAAATTATTCCTTTCAGTGTCTTTTCAGACGCTCCGTAAAAAAAGTAAAGCATTAAATATGCGACAGCAGTTATTACCGTGAATGCCGCTATGGCTTTTTTGTTATTTCCTTTGTATGCTTTCGCCGCAATTCTTCCGAATAATAATGCGGCGGTTACGGCAATAAGCAAGTATGAGATTGAATAGAAAAGTTCGGTCATTTTTACTTCACCTCCGATATAATTTACGGCAGAGCTGAAAGCCCTGCCGTAAAAAAAGGAAAAATTAGCTCGCAGCGAACATCTCAGTAATTTTCGTGCCGATGTTGGGCATAATGGTATCTTTCCAGGCGGTAAGCAATAGTCCCAAAACGATAACGCCCACGGCGAGAACGATAATAATCGCAACGCCCTTGTCGATGAAAAATTCACCGTCTTTTGTTTGGGCGGCTGTTTCAACGGCCGCTTTTGCGTCGCATACGGTGGCGACAGCTTTGTTTCTTAAGTTTTCAATAAAAGTTTTAATTTTTTTCATTTTAATTACCTCGTTTTTTTAAAATTTTAAATTAATGGATTGCTTCGGATAATAAAATTAAACAATCAAGTTGACCGCCTCCTTTAAAGAAATTTTCCTTCCGAATTTATAAAATACGGAATCGGAATAAATAAAAAAGACATCACCTAAGGCAACGTCTGATTTAGCAATAATTAAATTTTGATTAAAAAACTGAAAGTGACTTTCAGTTTTTACGGCAAAGTTTCGTCCATTCGGAATATGCGGTTGTTACGTTTCATAACCTCTACCGCGTCTCTGCGGTAGCTTATAATATCGTCGGCTTCTATCTCAAGCTCTGCCGCAAGTATATGTTCGATAATGTATATTTCAATTGCCATAGTAGAAAGCAACTGATTACTTTTATTGTTCAGCCTTTCCTCGAGCCCCGTTACAGTCGCCTGCATTGAACGAAGTATATGTTCGGGCAAGAGACTTGCTTTGGTTTCCATATACGTATAATCCCGATACATTTTACAGGCTTTTAGAATCACATCATTTCTGGACTTTCCCGAATCCTCGGCGATACCGTCCAGGTCTTTCAATAATGATTCCGATATTCTGAGACGTATTGATTTTTCAGCCACTTTCTTAACTCCTTTTTAATTAATGTATGTACCGCTTTTAAAACCCTCAGAAAAGGCTTTATTATGCGGGTTTCGGCGAAAATTCTTTTAAGAGTGGTATTTTGTATATACCGCTAAAAATCCGCTGTTTATGCGGCTTTCAGTACTTATTGGTACCATTGCTCCGCTTTTCCGGAAATTCTATGGTATCACAAGTGATCCACCGTTTTTGGCTTAACAATGGGCTTTGCCCATTGTTGTGGTACCGCTTGCGGTACCATTGCTTTATCCTGCAGAGGCAGAGCCAGAGGATAGCACTCCGGCTTTTCGGGGGTGCAGATAGCGGAAGTAACTGTCTCTGTCATTCGTCGCTTTCACCTACCGTTTCTTTTACAATGCAGTCGATATTCTCAAATGCTATAACAGACATTTCTCCCTCGCGGTTTAACAAAAGAAATTGTTTTAACCTCTCCGCAAACTCTTTGACAGCTTCGGATTTAGCGGTCGCAACATCTTTTTCAAGAATTTTAATAACTCTTTTATATCTCTCAATCTCCGCCTGTTGGCGGGTGATAGTCGACATTTCCTTTTCCATTTTTTACTCCTCAATAATCTTGGAACCATTTACACAGGGGTTTGGTTGTCTGATAGTTTCATAAATCCCCCCGCGACGCGCGGGCTGCCTGTGGGCAAAGCCCACAGGCAGTTATGTCGTAATTAAAATATAGAAAGCTGCTCGGTGGGTTCGCGCTCGTCTTCGCAAGCTGCCGAGGCTTTTATGTTTCCGATATAAAGCGTTTTGCCCATAGGAGCAAGTAATTTAATAATCGTCTTTAAATTCGGGATAGCTCTCCCTGATTCCATTCGTGCGATATGCGGATGATAAATGCCGCTTATACTCTCTAAGCCTCTCAAGGAAAGTCCTTTTTTCTGACGAGCTTTTTTGAAATCCTGTACGAGATTTTTGCACATTTCTCTTGCTTGAGTTTCCAAAAAATCTGTTTTTTCCGTGTTGGTGACGGATTCTTTTTCGTTCACTTTTTCAACCTCCCGGGCGTGGCCGCCTGCGGGCAAAGCCCACAGGCGGTTTATTCGGTATTAAAATAAAAAGCCATTGCTCCATTCAGGTGCTGTCGGCGTATTTTGCAATCATACCTGAAATCATATTTTTACAGGCGGTCAGCGCTTCTAAATCGTCGTCGCTGAATATCGGTGACTGTTTCAGGCAGTAATCCAAATTACTTTGTGCTTTTTTGAGGTTTTTAATTATCCCGTTACTGTATAAAGAATTATCCTGTTTGCCCGAAAACTGAAAGTCACTTTCAGTTTTTTTAGCTTTAGGTAAATGTTGTATAGCTTTATCTATATTAGTGACCTGTCCAAGCTCTTCGCTGTTAAGCTGCTCTGATAAGCGTTTATACTTACCGACCTGTTGCTCGCTTACTCCTAACATTTTAGCAATTCCTCTGCCGATACCGCCTTTATATTTACCTCCGGCTTTTAAGGCTCTGAGAGAACCGTCAAGCTGTTTGTAAAGCTTAAGACGTTCTGCAACGGTGTATTCCCGTGTTTCCATATTTGCCTGAACGGTTACTAAGGTTACCATATCGCTATCCTTCAGCTCATAAACGGTACAGGGGATACTGCTCCAATGTAAATGCGCTGTTATGGCTTTATACCGCCTTTCTCCCGAAAGCAGCATATATTTATGCTCGGATATCTTATTTACGGTTAGCGGATGAATTAATCCTGCCGCTTCGATGCTGTCGGCTAATTGGCGTATACTTTCTTCGGTATCCTTTTCAGCCGCCGTATTTTCGGGATTTAAAATTATTTCGTTAGGGGAAAGGCTCATAGGCCTGCTGTTAAGCTCCGCCTCTTCATATTCGGCTTCAGCTCGCGACAATTGCTTTTGGATATTATCTAAGTTGATTTTAGGCATCCTTCAATACCTCCAAAAGTTCATCGGTAAATAACAAATAATCTTTTGCGCCTATGCTGTTTCTTGCGTATTCGCATATAGGCTTGTGACTGTTAATAGCTTCTGAAAGGGTTGTGTTTTTACGGATAGTTGATTTAAAACAGTTAAAAAGACTTTGGTTTAACAGAGCATTTTTATATGCCTTTTTATTTGAGGTTTGCTCGTCAAGAGTTAAAAGAACGCCCAGCACCTTTAAATCAGGATTTACAGAACGTTGCAAAGCCTTTAGCTTACTTGATATACAAATTAGTCCCTGTATTGCATAATCATCAGGAATGGTAGGAAGTATTAAACCGTCGGCAGCCGCCATTACGTTGGTTTTCATACGTATGCCTGCGGGAGGACAGTCAATAATTATGTAATCGTAATTATCCTTAATGGGTTCAAGGGCGTCTTTTAAAACGTATTCTTGACCGAAAGGAATCGCCGCAAGGTCTGTTTCGATTGCTTCTAAACCGTAAATAGCAGGAAGCAAGTCGAGATTTTTAGTATTAGTCGCTCTTATTGCCTCTTTTACAGATACTCCTTTAGACATTACCGTATAAAGATTCGGTAAAGCGTCGTCGTATAAATCGTAATATCCTGTTGCATAGGACTGCGGATCGGCGTCAACGAGCAGTACCTTGTAATTCCTGTCAGCGAGAATTGCCGATACATTGACGGCGGTTGTCGTTTTTCCTACTCCGCCTTTTTCGTAAGTGATTCCGATTGTTTTTGCCATTTTAAAAACCTCTTTCTTTTCTGAAAACTGAAAGTGACTTTCAGTTTTTGATTTCCTCTTTTTAAAGATATACTGACGGCGTAGAGGCTGTAAAGAGGAAACAGCCTCTCGGTTCGGCCGGAACCGTGCCGTAGTTTGTAATCTGCGGAAAGCCTTTGTAGTAAATCTCCAGTGTGCTACCTCGAGTGTCCGAATTGCCGATTCACGAACATATCCGACCGTTTTTCTAAGTGACTTTTTTATCCGCACAAAACCGCAGAATTGCAAATAAAAAAAGAAAAAACTGAAAGTGACTTTCAGTTTTGGAAATAATAAGTATTTAATTTGATATATAGCAGAAGCCTCTGACTCTGTTTGTTGGGGTTCGAATCCCTATTCCCCAGCCAAGCTGTGTGCAAGTTCTGTGATAAACTCATAGGACTTGCACACAGTTCTTTTTTTATTTGTTAATATGCATATTGGTCCTGAAACGCTTTTCTGTCCTACCCTTTGGCTCACAGTACAGGTCGGAGTTACACGGCGTTTTGTCAGTTCTCTGCAGGTAGCAACCTTTGGATCGGAAAGGTTGGCTCGCTCGCCCTTTCGGGGTCGTGGCATAACTGTTAGCAAGGAAAAGACACGTTATAAACGTTTCGGGTATGCTATTAAGTTGTGATTATTTATATAATCGTTGTCATACAACGGTTATAACAAAAAATTACCGCCAAATCCTTTGGTCGTTCAAAGCAAAAGGACTTGACGGCATATCTAAAATGCGGTAAAGTAATACCGACATATTAGTGCGCATCACGCATTCTTTGTACTTTAAACGAATCCACATTCGTTTAACAGTCGGTAAGCTTTTCTTGCAGGAGAAGCTTACCGGTGGTGCGTGCGTATATACACCACACGGCAGCCTTAAAGGGCTGTTTTTTTTGTTTCTGTAACCATTATAATCCAAAATTTTGATTTGTTAAGAGTTTTATTTTGTCGAAATTTAGATTTCACTATTTTCACCCCCTCAAAAACTGAAAGTCACTTTCAGTTTTTGAGGGTTTTAACTTGACAATTCGGAATTATCGAGATATAATATAAATACAAAAGGTGCTGTCCGATAGACGGTTAGCCCAAATAAAGTGTTAAAAAAATAACTGCTACAAT